>JAOPYS010000235.1 GCA_025964465.1 Thermoleophilia bacterium | reverse complement strand
TCGGCGCCGCCGCCCGTGAAGGCGGTGAGCCCGAGCACGATCAGGCCCATCTGAGCGAGCGAGGAGTAGGCGACCACGCCGCGCATGTCGGGCTGGCGGAACGCCGCGAACGAGCCGTACAGCAGCGTGGCGAGCGCGACCCACGTGAGCGCCGTGCCCCAGCCGCCCGCGAGCTCGTCGGGGAACAGCGGCAGCACCACGATGAAGAACCCGAAGAACGCCGCCTTGGAGATGAGGCCCGAGAGCATCGCGGCGACCTCGGCCGGCGCCTCCCGGTAGGCGAGCGGCAGCCAGCCGTGCAGCGGCAGCAGCGGCGCCTTGATCGCGAAGGCGACGGCGAACGCGACGAACACCCACGGGGACAGGTCGAGCGCGCCCGAGCTCGCGAGCTTGGCGAGCGTCGGCAGCGAGAACGTCGATGCGTCGGCGAGGTCCGCGCCACCCTTCGCGATCGCGTGGTTGGCCGCGACACCGACCGCGATCACCCCGACCATCATCGGGAGGCTGCCGAGCAGCGTGTAGACGAACATCGTCATCGTCGCGCGGATGCGGCGCGGTCCGCCCCACACGCCCACGAGGAACAGCAGTGGCACGAGCATCAGCTCGAAGCAGACGTAGAAGAACACGAGGTCGCGCGCGAGGAACAGGCCGGTCAGGCTCGCGGCCGTGAGCCACATCAGCCCGTGCATCGCGGCGGGGCGCTCACGGTCGGCCCACCACGTGAACGCGCACGACGCCGCCGTGACGAGCGTGGTGAGGGCGATCAGCCCGAGCGCGGCCCAGCCGAGCGCGACCGAGTACTGGATGCCCCACTGCGGGAACCAGTCGCCGCACTGCGCCAGCACGGCCTTCGCGCCGTGGGTGGCGACCGAGGTGTCGCAGCTGGGCGCACCGTCGTGGTGGTTGCCGAAGCGGTCCAGCTGGAACCCGGCGACCACCAGCAGCGCCGACTGCACCAGGAACGTGATGAGCGACGCGATCGCCGCACCGCGGCGCGTCAGCATCGTCATCGCGATGATGCCGCCGGCGACCGGCACGATGAGCAGGTAGGTCGGCAGGGGGAAGGTGGCCCCGTCGCTCCACGGCGCGGTGAGGCCGGCGGTGGTGACGTGGGCAGCGAGTGCGTCGAGCATCGGTCAGCTCCCCCCGATCCAGACGAAGGCCGCCACGACGGCGAGCATGGCGAGCGCGGTGCCGAAGGCGTACACCCGCACGAGGCCGACTTGCGTGAACG
Organism: Thermoleophilia bacterium; assembly: GCA_025964465.1. Classification (GTDB taxonomy): domain Bacteria; phylum Actinomycetota; class Thermoleophilia; order Gaiellales; family SKUG01; genus JAGQUL01. Next base: position 5,253 of record JAOPYS010000235.1, on the reverse strand, counting down.
AGATGCCGCGGCCGCTGTCGCGCGCGGCGACCGTGACCTCCTCGAGCATCGGCGCGGTCGCGGACTCCTCCGTCCGGCGCAGCGCCGTGGCCAGTCCCTGCGCGGGCCGCGAGAAGACGCGGTCGTAGAACTCGTCGAAGTAGAACGCGTTCTGGGCGATCGGTTCGAGGCGACCGGCGAGGCGACCGAGCGCCCGCTCGCGCGAGAACGCGACGCCGCGGCCCCAGAGCGTGAACGCCGTGGCGAGGCCGAGGGCGGCTGCACCCAGCCCGACGGCGATGGCCAGGGTCCACTGCTCGGCCACGCCGAACTCCGCGGACTCCATCCCCTCGCGCAGCGGCGCTGCGCCGGCCGCGTTGAGGAAGTCGTGGGGGATGCCGTTCACGCCGGGAATGGCGATGAGCCCGCCCACCACCGTGAGCAGCCCGAGCACGAGCACGGGCCACAGCATCGACAGCGGCGCCTCGCCATGCTCGTTCGTCGCGTGGCCGTGGTGGACGACCTCGCCCCGACCGTAGCGCGCGACCAGCTCGCTCTCCTCGCCGTGGAAGACGAGGAAGACGAGGCGGAACCCGTAGATCCCGGTGAGGATGGCGCCGAGGACGCCCATGCCGTAGACGGCGTAGGCCCAGGCCCCGTACTCCTGGCCCGCGGCAAGGGTGAAGTTGAGGATCTCGTCCTTCGAGAAGAACCCGGCGAACGGGATGACGCCGGCGAGCGCCAGGGACGCGACCATGAACAGCCAGTAGGTCTTCGGCATGTGCCGCTTGAGCCCGCCCATCCGGCGGATGTCCTGCTCGTCGCCGAGCGCGTGGATGACGATGCCGGCGCCGAGGAACAGCAGCGCCTTGAAGAACGCGTGCGTCATCAGGTGGAACATCGCGGCGTGGTAGGCGCCGATGCCGGCGGCGACGAACATGTAGCCGATCTGGCTCATCGTGGAGTAGGCGATGACGCGCTTGATGTCGGTCTGGGCGAGCGCGGTGAACCCCGCGACGAGCAGCGTCACGCCGCCGATCACCATCGTGAGGATCTGCGCGTCGCGCGACAGGTCGAACACGGGGTGGAAGCGCGAGATGGCGTACACGCCGGCCGTCACCATCGTCGCCGCGTGGATGAGCGCGGAGACGGGCGTCGGGCCCTCCATCGCGTCCGGCAGCCACGTGTGCAGCGGCAGCTGCGCGCTCTTGGCGAGCGCACCGCCGAGCAGCAGCAGGCACGTCATGAAGGCCAGGCCCGAGCCCGAGTCCACGGCGTTCGGGAGCTTGTCGAACACCTCGCCGAAGCGCAGCGCGCCGGTCTCGCGGAAGATCAGGAAGATCCCGAGCATGATCGACACGTCGCCGATCGCGTTGACGATGAACGCCTTCTTGGCCGCGGCGGTCGCAGTGGGGCGGTCGTGCCAGAAGCCGATCAGCAGGTAGCTGGCCATGCCGACGAGGCCCCAGCCGACGAGCAGGAAGACGAGGTTGCCCGCGAGCACCAGCGTCAGCATCGAGAAGACGAACAGGTTCAGGTATGCCATGAAGCGCCGCAGCTGCGGGTCGTGGGCCATGTACCCGAGCGAGTAGACGTGGATGAGGAAGCCCACGCCCGTCACGACCAGCAGCATCCAGATGGAGAGCGGGTCGACGTAGATGTCGAACGGCACGCGGAAGCTGCCGGAGCTGAGCCACGTCCAGGCCGTGGAGACCACGGCGCCGTCGGGTTCGTCGAGCGCGTTCCACCCGAGCAGCGTCACCACGGCCGCGCCGAACGCGACGAGCATGGCGAGGCACGCGAGCAGCGACCCGGCGCGCGAGGGCAGGCGCGAGCCGCCCAGGGCGATGAGCAGCAGACCCACGAGCGGGGCGAGATAGGCGATCCAGGCGACCGTTGCGACGTCGATGTCCATCAGCCCCGAAGCTCCGACAGCTCGTCGGTGTCCAGCTCGCGCCGCAGGTGGCTGAGCGCCACCACGATGCCGAGGCCGACCACGACCTCGCTCGCCGCGATGGCCATCACGGTGATTGCCAGCACCTGGCCGTCCTGCGAGGCGTGCGTGCGCGAGAAGGCGATCAGCGCGAGGTTGCCCGCGTTGAGCATGATCTCGATCGACAGCAGCACCACCAGCGCGTTGCGCCGCACGAGCACGCCGGCAGCGCCGATCGCGAAGAGGATGGCGCTCAGGCCCACGAACCAATCAACGGGAACAGTCACGTGGACGCGTCCTCCTTCGTGGACGTGCCGGCCGCGAGCTCCGCGCGGCGGCGCGCGGTCAGCTCCTGCTCGGCCTGCTCGTAGCGACGCTTCTGCTGGTCGGCGCTGCGCGTCTGCATGAGCTTGCGCAGCCGGTCGTGGCGCGCGCGGCCCGTGAGGCCGAGCACGATGCCGCCGATCGCGGCGACCAGCAGCACGAGGCTCGTCACCTCGAAGGCCAACACGTAGTGGCCCAGGAATGCCTCGCCGATCGCGCGCGGGCTGCCGAAGCTGAAGCCCGCCGGCGTCTTCTTCGAGATGTCAGCCGCGTCGGGGAAGTCAGCGGCGATGACGACGCCTACCAGCATCGCGCCGAACGCCGCGGCGGCGACGAGCGCGATGGGACGCAGCGCGCGCAGGCGGACGGCGTCCTCGGCCAGCTCGCGGCGGTCGCCCAGGTAGGCGATCACGAACAGGAACAGCACGACGACCGCGCCGGCGTAGACGAGGATCTGCCCGATGGCCACGAAGCTCTGGTCGAGCATGAGGTACAGCGCGCCCAGCGACACGAAGTTGATGAGCAGGCTGAGCGCCGACACGAACGGGTCGGAGGCGGTGATGACCCGCAGCGCGCCCACGACGGCGAGCGTCGCGAACAGCCCGAACAGGATCACCTCGAAGGGTGCCCCGGGCAGCTCGGGATTGAGGTCGGCGAGGATCAGGCCGGTCATGTCTGGCCTCGATCGGTGGCGCGGCGCTGAGTCGTCTCGCGCGCCACGGTCTCCTCGAGCCACACCGGCAGGGGTGAGTCGAGCCCCTCGTCACCGCGCGTGACGGCCCGGCGGTTCATGCCGTACGCGTCCTTCGTGGGCGGGTCCGCCAGCAGGGCGTCCTTCGTGTAGATCATCTGGTCGCGGTTGAGGTCCGCGAGCTCCCAGTCATTGCCGAGCGTGATCGCGTCGAACGGGCACGCCATCTCGCAGTAGCCGCAGAAGATGCAGCGGCTCATGTTGATCTCGTACACCTGCGCGTAGCGCTCGCCCGCAGAGACGCGGTGCTCGTCCGTGTTCTCCGCCGCGACCACGCGGATGCAGTCGGCGGGGCAGGCAGCGGCGCACAGCGAGCAACCGACGCACTTCTCGAGGCCGTTGGCGTGCAGGTGCAGCTTGTGGCGCCCGCGGAAGCGCGGCATCACCGCGTGCTTCACCTCGGGGTACTGCTCCGTGATGTTGCGCCCGAGCAGCGAACGCAGCGTCGTCGACAGCCCGACGCCGGTGTTCTTGGTCCCGCGCAGTACTCCGAAGGGTCCCGCCATGTCAGTGCCCCCATCCCTGGCTGACGAACAGCGCCGTGAACAGCACCTGCAGCGTGGCCAGCGGCAACAGGGCCTTCCAGCCCAGCCGCATCAGTCGGTCGTAGCGCAGGCGCGGAACGGTGGCGCGGATCCAGATGAAGATGAAGATGAACCACGACATCTTCACGAGGAAGGAGACGAGCTCGAGCAGGGGACCGACCCCGAGGGAGCCGATGTGCACCGTCGTCGGGTCCGAGAGGAAGGGGATCGTCGGGCCGCCCAGGAAGAACGTGACGCCGATCGCGCTGATCGCCAGCAGGTGCAGGTACTCGGCGTTGGCGAACGCGGCGTAGCGCAGGCCGCCGTACTCCGTGTGGAAGCCGCCGACGAGTTCCTGCTCTGCCTCGGCGTGGTCGAACGGCGCGCGGTTGGCCTCGGCCAGCGCCGAGAGCAGGAAGATGACGAAGCCGACGGGCGCCCAGACGATGAACCACGGGTGCCAGCCGCCCATCGACCAGTCGCGATGCCCGGTGGCGATCTGCGCCATCGAGAGCGAGCTGGTCATCATGATCACGGGGAGCATCGAGAGCGTGAGCGCGACCTCGTAGCTGATCAGCTGGGCGCAGGCGCGCAGCGCGCCGAGCAGTGCGTACTTGGAGTTGGAGGCCCAGCCGCCGACGATGACGCCGTAGCCGCCGAGGCCGCTCAGCGCCACCGCGAAGATCACGCCGACGTCGAGGCCGGGCGCCATGCCGGGGTCGGTGTGCCAGCCGAAGATGTTCCAGGTGTGGACGCCGAACGGCACCACGGCGAACACGGCGAGCGCGAAGAACAGCGTGATGATCGGTGCGACCAGGTGCAGCACGGCGCTCACCGAGCCGGGGCGGAAGTTCTCCTTCTTGATGAGCTTGAGCAGGTCGGCGATCGGCTGCAGGATGCCGAACGGGCCGACGCGGTTGGGCCCGAGGCGGTACTGGAAGAACGAGAGCAGGCGCCGCTCGATCCACGTCATCAACGCGAACACGAGCATGATCAGGTTGGCGAGCAGGAACGCCTTCAGGAACAGCCCGATGACCTCGGCGATCTCCACGTCAGTTGCCCTCGCCCCGGAGCGTCGGCGGTGCGTCGAGGTCGGCGCCCGCACCCAATGGGGTCGCGACCGGGTCGGAATCGGAGGCCGGGACCGTGCCCGACCCGGCGATCGCCTCGACGCGCGCGGCGAACCACCCGGTGCGACCGGGTGCGAAGCCGGGGGTGCCGGCCTGCACGCGGGCGTGGCCGGCGAGCAGGCGCGTGGAGGTGGTGACCGTGACCTCGACCTCGCGACCCGCGACCGTGACGAGGGCGCGCGAACCGCGGGCCAGGCCGCGAGCGCGCGCGTCGTCGCGTGACATCGTCAGGCGCGCGTCGGCGTGGAGGAAGTCCATCGCCTCGGTGTGCGCCACGGCGGGGTGGTCGTACAGGTTCGGCGCGACGTAGAGCGTCAGCTCGCCGTCGGCCAGCTCGGGCGCCGCGTCGACGACGGGGATCGGCGCTGGGCCGCCCGTGACGCCGAGGATGCCCTCGGGCGGGATCGAACCATGGTCGGGCGCCGGCAAACGGCCAGGCTCGACGGCGGCCAGCAGCGTGCGGTAGGCACCGGCGGCGTGGCTCGGCACCTTCGCGCCGAGGCGACGGCCGAGGCCGGCGATCCATCGCAGCGGCGCGCGCACGCCGGCCGGCGGCTCGGCGCCGACGGTCGTGCGCTGCAGGCGCCCCTCGAGGTTGACGAGCGTGCCGTC
>JAOPYS010000229.1 GCA_025964465.1 Thermoleophilia bacterium | reverse complement strand
GAGCTGCTGCCCGTCCACCACTTCTGCTCCGAGAGCTTCCTCGCCGAGCGTGGCCTCACCAACTACTGGGGCTACTCCTCGATCGGGTTCTTCGCCCCGCACGCCGACTACTCCGCGGCGGGCACGTGCGGTGAGCAGGTGCGCGAGTTCAAGCAGCTGGTGAAGGCCATGCACGCCGCCGGCCTCGAGGTCATCCTCGACGTGGTCTACAACCACACCGCGGAGGGCAACCACCTCGGCCCGACCCTCTCGCTGAAGGGCATCGACAACCAGGCCTACTACCGCCTGTCGCCCGAGGACCCGCACTACTACTTCGACGTCACCGGCACGGGCAACAGCCTCAACCCGACCCACCCCGCCTCGCTGCGGATGATCATGGATTCCCTGCGCCACTGGGTGAACGAGTTCCACGTCGACGGCTTCCGCTTCGACCTCGCCTCGGCACTCGCGCGTGGGTTCCACGAGGTCGACCGCCTCGGCACCTTCCTGAGCGCCATCCACCAGGACCCGGTGCTCAGCCAGGTGAAGCTCATCGCCGAGCCGTGGGACGTCGGCCCCGGCGGGTACCAGGTCGGCGGGTTCCCCGTCCTGTGGAGCGAGTGGAACGGCATCTACCGCGACGAGGTGCGCGACATCTGGCGCGGCGAGGGTGGCGCCGGCACGCTGGCCACGCGCCTGAGCGGCTCACCCGACCTGTACGGCGACGACGGGCGACGGCCGTTCGCCTCCATCAACTTCGTGACCGCGCACGACGGGTTCACGCTCCGCGACCTCGTGTCCTACAACGACAAGCACAACGAGGCGAACCTCGAGGACAACAACGACGGCGCGAGTGACAACAGCTCGTGGAACTGCGGGGCGGAGGGTGAGACCGACGACCCCGACGTCAACGCGCTGCGAGCGCGCCAGCAGCGCAACTTCCTCGCGACGCTGCTGCTCTCGCAGGGCGTGCCGATGCTGCTCGGCGGCGACGAGCTCGGTCGCACGCAGGGCGGCAACAACAACGGGTGGTGCCAGGACAACGAGGTCTCCTGGTTCGACTGGGCGAACGTCGACCGCGACCTGCTCGAGTTCACGCGCCGGCTCGTACAGCTGCGCCGCGAGCAGCCGGTCTTCCACCGCCGCGAGTTCCTGCAGGGCGACGAGACCGACGGCGAGCACCCCGACGTCGCGTGGTACGCGCCGAGCGGCGAGCGCATGCCGGGTGACGCGTGGGACGACTCGCGCGTGCTCGGGATGTTCCTCAACGGCGACGAGATCCCCACCCGCACGCGACGCGGGCGCCGCGTGACCGGCGACTCGTTCCTCGTGCTCGCCAACACGGGCTGGGAGGGGACCGAGTTCACGATGCCGAGCGACGGCGTCGGCCAGTCGTGGCAGGTCGAGGTCGCCACGGTCGACATCGACGGCGAGGAGTTCGGGGCGGGCGACACGGTGCCGCTGCCCGACCGCAGCGTGGTGGTGCTGCGTCGCGTCAGTTGAACGAGACGTGCACGTGGTCGAGGTGACGCTGCGTGGCGTCGTTGCCGCCGGATGAGTGGTACGGCTTCCACGCGAAATCCGGGCCCGAGGCGATCTGGTCGTTGTGGATGACGTACTTCACGCCGAGCAGGCCCTGCTTGCCGGCCTGGCGCATGTACTCCGCGTAGGCCTTGGTCTGGTCGGTGGGCCGGTTGCCGTTCGTGACGTCGATGCCGAGGCCCGAGGCGTGGTCGCTCTTCCTGTTGGTGCCGGCGATGTTGCGGTCGGCGTAGCCCTCGATGAGCCTCAGGCCGAACCGGTGCGCCTCGTCGAGCCCGCCGAGCGCCGGGGCCTTGAGCCCCTTGGTCGGCACCTGGTCCTTGATCGACGCCGGGTCCGCCGTGCGGAACTTGCGTGGATCCGGGCTCATCGCGCCGGGCAGCTTCGTGTCGGCCACGGGCGCGCCGGCCACGGGCGGCGCCGCGGCGGTGGGTGCGCTGGGCGCGCTGGGTGCCGCAGCGGCCGGCTCCGGGGCACCCTTGGCGCCGAGCGCCTCGGTGCCGGCGACGGCCTGGGCGGAGGCACCCGCCGATCCGCAGCAGCACGAGCTCGACGGAGCCGCAGGGCCGCCAGCGGAGAGCGGCGGCAGTGAAACGGGTGCCACAGGGGCGATGGTGGTCATGGGCGAGGACTCCGTGGTGGCGGCGGCGTGGACGCTCGGCGGTGCATCCAGCTCCACTGTGCGGCCAGCCCGCCGGTCCGGCAACGGGGACCCGCCTCCCTCGCCGTTCGATACAGTGCCTGCGTGACTGATCCCGACCCCGACGTCATCGCCGCCCACGCCGCCCGCCAGGCCGACGCCGAGCGCGCCGACGCCCGGGCAACCCTGCTGCTCAAGCGGGTGCTGATCGGCGCAGGCCTGATGTTCGTGGTCTGGGCCGTGGCGATCTTCATCGCCTTCGACGGCTCGCCGAGCTGAGCCGCAGCGCGACCCCGCGCTACAGTGTCCGGGTGGCCGCGCCCGCCCCGCACCCCGCACCAGACGCCGAGCGCACCTGGGCCGCGCCGTGGCCCGTCGCGCTCGTACTGAACCTGCGCCCCCTGCGTCGCGGCTACCACGACCCGTGCCACGTCGAGGTCGACCGCACCACCGTGTGGCGCACTTCGCGCCAGCCGAGCGGTGTCGCACTCGCCCTGCTGCAGCAGGTCGACGAGTGCGTCGTGCGCTGCCGCGCGTGGGGCCCCGGGGCGGAGGAGTTCACCGCCAAGCTCCCGCGCCTGTGCGGCGCGGACGACCTCCACCACGAGTTCGAGGTCGGCGACCACGACCTGCTCCACCGCCTGCACCGCGCCCACACGTGGCTGCGCCTGCCGCGCACCGACCTGGTCTTCGAGGAGCTGCCCGGTGCGATCCTCGAGCAGCGCGTGATGGCGGTCGAGGCGTTCAGCTCGCGGGGCTGGCTCGTGCGCCGCCACGGCGAGGCGCCGCCCGCGTCGCCGCCCGGCATGCCGCCGCAGATGCGTGTCGTCCCCTCGCCCGAGGCGTGGTGCGCCATCCCCAGCTGGGACTGGCACCGTGCCGGCGTCGACGTGCACCGCGCCGAGGCGCTGCTGCGCTGCGCCCGGTCGGCGAACCGGCTCGACGAGGTCGCCACGATGGACCCGTTCGAGGGGGCCAAGCGGCTGCGCGCCGTGCGCGGCGTGGGCGTGTGGACGGCCGCCGAGGTGCGCCAGCGCGCGCTCGGCGACC
>JAOPYS010000197.1 GCA_025964465.1 Thermoleophilia bacterium | reverse complement strand
GCGCGCATCTCGGTGCGCACGGCGGCGTGGTCCACGCGGGCCGCATCGAGCACGAACCCGGCGGCGCGCCAGCGTGCGGCGCACGCGCGCAGGGCATCGGCGTCGCGGGCGTCGTGGGCCGCCAGCTCGGCGCCCCCGAGTTCGGCCCACGGCGAGGAGGAGGTGGCGAGTACGCGCGCGAGGTCGCCGACGAGGCGATCGCACGCCGTCCCCTCGACGGAGGCGTGGCGAGCGAGGAGCAGGGCGAGCCGACCAGCCGCGAGCGGTTCGGTCAGCCGCAGCGCACGGGCCGTGCCGAGCGCCTCGTCGTCGATGCCCGACGCCAGGTCCAGGGCGATGCGGGCGATGCCGGCCTCGATCGCGTAGGTCTCGATGCCGGCGGCGTCGCATGCAGCATCGGCGGCATCGACGGCCGCGAGCGCGTCCATCGAGGGGCCGGATCGATCCACGGCGACGTGCGCGGCGACCACGGCGAGCAGCGCCCGCTGGTCGAGCCCGGCATCGGGGCAGCCCTGGTCGAGCAGCAGTTCGTGGGCCTCGTCGAGGCGGCCGGCACGCAGCAGCGTGAGCGCGCGCAGGGCCACGGCGATGGGCGTCAGCTCGTCGAGCCCGGCCGCCTGCGTCGTGAAGAGCAGGTGTCGGGATTCGGTCTCCGCGTCGCCGAGGCGCAGCGCCTCGGCCAGCAGGTCGACGTAGCCCGCACGCGCGTACTCGGCCTGCGCCGTCTCGTGCAGCTCGGACAGGAGGTAGATCGCACGGCGACACGCCTCCAGGGCGGCCGCGTCGTCACCGAGGTTGCCGGTCGCGAGCGAGAGGCCCCAGGCCGCCTGCGCCTCGAGGTTGCGGTCGCGGGCCTCGCGCGCCAGGTCGCCGGCCACGCGTGCGTGGCGGGCCGCGGCGTCCCAGTCGGCGGACGCCATGGCGATGATGTTGGCAGCGCGCGCGGCCCAGCCGTTGGTGGCGGGGTCGAGCGAGGCCGCCTCGAGCAGCAGCTCGCAGTCCGCGCGCTCGGTGCGGGCTGCGTGGACGAGCGCCTGCGCTCGCAGCCGGTCGTCGCCGCAGGCCTGGGCCGCAGCGTCGACCTCGAGCCACAACGCGCGGGCCTCGGGTCGTTCGAATCGCGATGCCAGCGTGGCCCGGCGTGCGATGGCCGCCGTCATGTCGACCCCGTGCGTGCGACCGAGCGCGATGGCGGTGGCTGCGGTCGCGTCGGCGCTCGGCCAGTCGCGGTCGGCTGCGTGGGCGTCGATCGCGTCCTCGTACTCGAGCAGGGAACGCGTGACGTCGCCGCGTGCCGCGCTGGCCTCGGCCAGCGCTTCGAGGCGTCGACCGAGGCGGGAGGGATCGCGCTGGCTCATCGGCCGAACCGGAAGCCGGGCCCGCCCGGGGGCAGCGCGGTGGGCGCGCCGGAGGCACACTGGTCACCGGTGTTCGCGAAGAACCACTGGCCCCAGACGTAGACGGCGTTGAAGCCGGTCGGTCGCCAACGCCCGGGGGCGGGCAGCGAGTACACCGCGATCCGCGGTGCGACCGCGACGCGGTTGAGGTTCAGCGGGATCCAGCCGTACATGGACCACTGCATGCCGCTCGTGGAGAAGAGCGGGATGCCGTTGACGCCCGGCCCACACCCGACGACGGCGCCGGCGCGGTCGGGGCTGACGTTCGCGTGGGCAGCCGGGGCGGCGACGACGCTGGCCAGGAGCGCCAGGGCGATGCCGGTGGCACGCAGGCGGCGCAGGCGACGGGGGTGGGGGCGCATCGTGGACTCCAGGTCGGTCGAGGGGGGAGATCGCTCCTCGAACGTACGACCGTCGCGCCACCTCGTCAAGCACCTTCTCTGTTTTGGTAGCCTCTTTGCAAATATTCAACTTGACATGATTCCGGCATCGTCGGATGCTGGACCCATGATCACCCTCCGCCGACACGCGCTCACCGTCCTCGCCGCTGCCCTCGCCACCGCGGTGCTCCCGGCCGCGGCCTCGGCGCACGGGCTGCGTCCGCCGTCGTCGCCGGCGCTCAGCCCCGTCGTCCAGAGCGTGGTCAACGCGACGCCCGACGCGGTCTGGATCGCCCAGGTGCGCTCGAACCTCCACCAGCACATGCTCGGCGCCTACCTCGACGACCTGGCCCGGACGCGCGGGGTCCAGATCCGCCTGCAGGATCCAGCCCAGCTCGGGTGCGGTGGCGTGGGCGTGGTCGCCTGCACCAACGCCGCGAACGTCGGCCCGTTCGAGCAGCCGTCCATCGCCATCGCGCCGTACGCCAAGGGGTATCCGCAGAACCTCGTGTCGGCGCTGCTCGCGCACGAGCTCGTGCACGTCGCCGACGCCGCCCCGTACGGCGGGCTCTGGTGGAGCCTGCGCGGCGACGCCGGCATCTGGAGCGAGACGCGTGCCTACCTCGTCCAGGCCCGCATCGAGTCGCAGCTCGGCGTGCCGTCGCAGTCGTGGACCTTCGGCCACAGCGGCACGGTGCTCGACACACCCGACCACGTGGCCCGCACGCTCGGATCCTCCTTCTACTACCGCTACTACGGCACGGGCGCACGGACGTACCTGCGGCTGCCCGCCAACGTGGACGGTGACGGCACCGTCAGCGGGTGGATCACCTCGTGGCAGATGCCGCGCCAGGCCCCTGCCACCGCAGCGACCATCCCGCTGCGCGCCTTCGCCAACCCGTTCGTCGACCGGCACTGGTACACGAACGATCCCGGCGCCCGCACCGGCCCCTACGGGTTCGTCGACATCGGCCGCGAGGGCACCCTCTACCGCGACCCCCAGCCGGGCACCGTGCCGCTGCGCCGGTTCAGCCTCCAGACGGGTGACAAGGGCTGGTTCCTGACCGCCGACCCGCGCTACGCCACGACGCCGGCCGGTTGGACGTTCGAGGGCATCCAGGGGTACTGCTCGACCGAGCAGGTCAAGGGCACCGTGGGCCTGGTCCGCTGGCGGCAGACCAACGGCGACCACGTGCTGAGCGCCCATGGCGTGGAGCGCGCACGGTTGATGCGTGGCGAGACCCTCGAGGGCGTGGAGTGCTACGTCCTGCCGTAGGCAGGGCTGACGGGGGGTGTGCGCCAGCGCACACGCTCCTGCGGGAGTGCGTCGTACGGTCGGGGCAGGTCCGCCTCGACGAACGGAAGCTCCCGTGCACCACGACGACACCCTCCACCCCGCCGCCACGCCACGCCGGCGCCTCCTGGTGGCACTGGCCACCGCCTGCGCCTTGGCGTTCTCGCTGCTCCACGCCGGGGCGGCCGAGGCCGCCGTGTCGCCCGAGCGGTCCGGCTCGGTGGTCGGGTGCGGCTCGGGCGCGAACGGGATTCGCCTGTACTCCACCAGCGGCATGCAGTGGTCGATCTACGGCTGGATCCCGTTGCGACTCGACGCCGTGGCGATCGCGCCGCGCATCGCGCTGCACACGGTGCCGGCGCCGCTGCGGTGGCGCCCGACGGGGTTCAACACGGTGTACGTGTGGGGCTCGTGGTTCTTCGCCAACACGGGTGACGAGTGCGCGACCACGGCCGCGGCGACGCTGCCGCCCGGTGGTCCCGGCTTCCGGTTCGGCCGATGAACGCGCGCGCCGTGCTCGAGCCGTTCGAGGACGCCGCCGACCGGCACGCCAGCGAGGGTGACTGGTCAGCGGCGGACGCGGCGCTGGCGGCTGCGCACCGGGCTGCGGTCGAGCTGGGCGCCGAGGCGGAGGCGGCAGCGATCTGCGCGCGCCGCGCAGGGATGGCCGGTCGGTTCGGTCGACCCGAGGCGGCTGACCGATGGGCGGAGGTGGAGCGCGCGGCGCGCGATGCGGGCGACCTCGCGTTGCTGGCGTGCGCGCTGGTGCACCGGTCGCGGTCCGAGCCGGTCACCTGCGCCGCGCTGCGCGAGGCAGCGGCGATCGGCCCGGAGTCGGTGGGCTGGTCCGCGCGCGCCGCCAACGTGGTCGCCATGGCGCGGGGCGAGTGGGAGGCCGCGGCGCGTCACGCGGAGGTCGCGGCGGAGCTGGCGCGCGTCGAGCACGACCGCGAGCTGGCGGCGCAGGCGGCCTGGGGCTCGGCGCTCGCGCTGGGCGCCCTCGGCGAGCACGAACGCGCCCTCGCGGCGTGCCGCCGTGCGACCTGGCTCATGACGGAGCTGCACGCGTTCGCGTCAGCCGAGCACGCCCGCGCCGCCTCGGTGGACATGCTCGCCGAATCCCTGCTGCTCGAGGAGGCCGACCGCGAATCGCGCCGGCTCGTGTTCACGACGGAGCAGTACGCGCTCGATGACCTGGCCTCCGTGGCGGTCGCCCTGCGGGCGCTCACCCTGCTGCGCCTGGGCCGGCTCGACGAGGCCGCGGCAGTGCTCGTGGCGGCGCCCCCGGTCGCCGAGGGCGACCACGACGGGCGCGCGCTGCGGGCCGTCGTCGCCGCGCACGTGTGCGTCGAGCACCTCGGCCCGTCGCTCGGCGCCGCGCAGGCCCTCGATGCCGCGCAGGCGGCGTGTGAGGAAGCCGGCATCGCGACGTACGCGCTCGAGGTCGACCTGGCTCGCGTCACGCTCGACCTCGCGTCCGGGCTCCCGGACGGCGCCGCAGCGCTCGCGGCGTCGCTGACGGTGCGCGAGCCGATGGCGGCGGGTCGACTCGCGCTCGCGCTGGCACGGCACGCGACGGTGGAGCGGATCGAACTCCCCGACGTCGTGACGCGGCTCGCGGCGACGGTCCGCGAGTCCTCGTCGCCGTGGGCGGGGCTGGCGGCGCGCGAACTCGCGGCGCACGTGGCCGCCGACGCTGCGGGCCTCGATGCCTGCGGTCGGGGCTGGGCGGAGGCGGGGTTCGCGCTCGATGCGGCGCGCACCCGGTTCGCCGCGGAGCGCGTACGCAGCGCGGGGCGTCGGCGCGAGGTGCAGGCCGACGTGTTGTTGGGCCTGCTTGCCGAGTTCGGGCGCATGGGTGCGCGCCCGGACTGCGAGGCCGTCGCGCGCGCGCTTCGCGTGGGTGGCGGCCGCAGTGCAGCCGGTCGGCACGCGGCCCTCGTCGGGCTCGAGACCACGCTGTTCGACGGCGTGCCCGACGCGGCCCGGCGAGAGCTGGCGCGCGCGTGCAGCTACGTGACGCTGCGCCGCGGTCAGTCGCTGGCCGGAGGCGGGGGGACCGCCTCGAACGAGGAGGTCGTGCTCGTGCTCGCCGGTCGCGTGCGCCTGTCGACCATCGCGCCGTCGGGCAAGGTGCTCACGGTCGACGTGCTCGATCCGGGTGAGCTGTGGGTGCAGGGAGGCGGCGACCCGAGGGCGGTCGCCCCGGAGGCCTCGGCCAGCGAGCCGAGCGACCTGGCCATCCTGCCGCGCGCCGCGCTCGAGGCGCTCGTGGACCGCCACCCCAGGCTCGGGCTCAACCTCGCCCGCCTGCTCGGCGACGGCCTCAGCCGCTCACGGTCACTGGCTGAGCAGCTCGCGCACTGGTCCGTGCAGGGGCGGTTCGCCCGCCTGCTCGTCGACTTCGACGCGCGCTACGGCGAGGCCGGTGCATCCGGCGGCTCGCGCATCGCGAAGCGCTTCGCCCAGGGCGAGCTCGCCGAGCTGATCGGCACGCGCCGTGAGACGGTCAACCAGATGCTCGTGGAGCTGCGGCGCGACGGCGTGGTCGAGATCGCCGACGATCGCCACATGGTGATCGCCGATGCCGCCGCCCTGCGCCGGCTCGCCGCCGGCTGCTGACACTCGTCCCCGCCGATCGCCCGCCGCCGTCGGTCGCCCTGCGCATCGCGACGGAGCGAGCCCGGGGGGCCGGCGAACGCTCGGAGCCCCGGCCGGTCACGCCCGATCACCGGGCGCAGGTGCACAGGTCCGGCTGACGCGCCGGACCGTGGCCGGGCACCCCCGATCACCGGGCGCAGGCGTACAGGGTCCGGCTGATGCGCCGGACCGTGGTCGATCGCGCCCGACCACCGCGCGCACGCGTACAGGGTCCGGCCCGGGCACGATCGCGAACGCATCCGCGTCGGGTGGGAAGGTCGCCCTGGCCTGACGTGCGCGCGACGACGGCGCCACGAGCCAGGCGGGTCCTCAGCGCGTCGCGCCGGAGCCCGACGCCGCGCTGACGCGCAGCGCGGCCGACGCCACGACGGGCTCCCACAGGCGGGCGAGCGCGGGGTCGGCCACGGAAGCCTGGGCCATCTCCAGCGACTGCAGTTCCGGGCCGGTGATGCGCGCACGTGCCGCGAGCGTGGGGTCGGCGGCGAGCGCGCGAGCGACCTCGGCGACCTGGGCGCGCGTCGCCTCGACCCGTCGCAGCGTGGCGATCGGTTGCCTCGCGAGCTCGTCCTGGAACTGGACGAGCGCGCCGCGGTGCGGGCTTCCCGCTGGCTCGCGCGCGATGCGCGCATCCGCCGCCTGGACGGCCTCCTGTGCGCGTTGGGGGGCCGTCTCCACCTCGGTGCGCAGCCCGAGCAGCGTCGAGCGGACCGACGCGACGTGGTCGGGGTCCTGCGTGAACACGCCGATCTCGCGGCTCTGTCGTCCGTTGGCCGTTCCGTCGGTGGCCTTGCGCGAGAGGTGGGCCGTGCCGACGTACGCAGTGTCGTGGGTGACCACGGCCGTGCCGTGCAGGCCCGCCTGCTGCGCCGTCCGCTCGTCCAGCGCGTCGACGGTGACCCCGCGTTTCTCGGCGCGCCGGATGGCCTTGAGCACCGTGCTCTTCTTCGCCTTCGGGTCGTTGCCGTCGTAGACCTTCGAGCCGATGTGGATCGTCTCCCCGGCGGGCACGGCGTCGATGGTCTCGACGAGCCGCTGCGTCAGCGCGCGCTGGCCCTGCCCTGCAAGGGGATCGTTGACGTAGATGTCGTGCTGCTGGAGCGCGTCGCCGGCGGCGCGCAGCTCCTGCGTCGTGCCCGACCTGGTCGCCTGGGACCAGCGCTGCAACGCGGCGACGGCAGCGGGATCACGCACGTCGAAGGTGAAGTCGACCACGTTGCGCGACCGGTCGCCGAACGCAGCCGTCGAGACCAGAGCTCGTGTGCCGTCCACCACGACCACCTTGGCGTGGTTCTTGTACCGCATGCCCGTGCCCTCGGGGTCCTCGCCCGCCGCCACGAGCGCTGCCTTCTCCTGCGGGCTCCGTTGGTCGGGATCCTTGTACCGGGCGTTCTGCACGACCGAGTCGATGGAGCCGTCCCGGTAGAGGCCGGCTTCGATGCCTGGATGCTTCGCGACCTCCGCGCCGCGGCCGGCGTACCGCTCGGGATCGACGTTCAGCCCCACCCGGACCTGGCGGTCGGCAGCCTGCGCCAGCGAGGCGGCCACCCGGCCGTTGGCGATGAAGACCTCCCCGTCGACGGATCGTTGCGCGCCATCGATCGCCTGCGCGACCTGGTCGACCGAGCCCTGGCCGGCTGACAGGCGGTAGCCGGCCGACGGCGCGTAGGCCCGGTCTCCGTCCATGGTGCGATAGATGCCCGCGATCGGTGAGCTCGCGGGCTCGATGAAGTCGTGCCCGCCGTCTGCGGCCAGCTTCCACGGATTCATCACGTCGACGATGACCCGCTGCCCGTCGACCTGGACGTCGTTCCACGCGTGCGCGCCGCCCTGCAGGCGCCCGCGTCGCAGCGTGGTCTTCAGGCCCGCCTCATCGGCCATCAGCTTGAACAGCAGCGCGCGGTGTCGGCACACGCCCGTGCCGTCGAGCGTTCCCGGGATGTCGCCGAGCAGCACGTCCTGGTCGGCGTGCCGCTTGGACGCGGCGATGTTGATCGCCTCTCGATTCGGGTCCTGTCCGCCCATGACCTCGTCGACGTACCGGCCGATCGCCTGTGCGCGCTCGGCCTCTGGCAGGTTCCTGAGGTTGCGAGCGACGTCCAGGTGGCCACGCAGCTTGGCGTCACGCGCACGGTCGACGACGATGCGCTCGCGCGAGGCCGTGCCGATCGTCCCGTCGTCGCCCAGCCCCATCGAGCGACCACCGTCCACGTAACCGTCGGCGATCGGCTCGGTGCCGTCGAGCGCGTGCTTCTGGTTGAACTCGAGCGACTGGCGTCGCGCCGCGCCGACGAGTGCCCCGGTGGCGGCATCGCGCGTGGGCTGCGCGCCGAACACGGCCTCGTCGACCGAGATCTCGCGCGCGCCGCGCCCGGCCTGGGAGACGGCGACCTTGTCCGCCGTTGCGCCGCGGCCGGTGACGACCCAGCCGCCCTCGAGCTCGCCCTTCGCTCCGACGAGCCGAACGTTGGTCCCTGTCAGCTGCTCGGGGTTGAGGCGGAAGAAGTCGGCGTCGCGCTCGACAGGCCGGCTCATCACGCGACCGTCGTCGCGGGTGCGGAAGGCCTGCTCGGTGCCGTCCTCCGACCGTCGGACCACCCATCCCGGTTCCACGTCCCCGTTGCTGCGTCGGACCGTGATCGTGCCGGGAGTCTCGCGCGCCGACGCGATGACGCCGTCGAGGGGTGCCGGGCCGCGCCCGGCGTCCGGCCGGGCGTGCGCACCGGTGACCCCGGCCAGCTCGAAGTCGTCGCTGGTCGCCTCCCTCGGCGTGCGCTCCAGAGTGGGCGTCTCGACCTCGGTCGCGTTGCGGGGTCGCTCCACCGCCGGAGCGCCGTTGGCGCCGTACCTGCGCGCCACGTGCGCGCCCGCGAACGGTGCGCCGACGTTGCCAGCTGCGACGACCGCGCCGAACACGTCCCACCCGGTGACGTCGCCGTCGGTCAGGCTGCGGACCACGTTCGGCGCCGAGGCGACGCCCAGGCCGAGGTTGCCGCCGATGAGCGCCCGGTTGGCGTAGCGGCCCTCGATGATCGCGTCCGGCAGTTTGTTGCCGAGCGACGCGACACGGGTCAGTCCCGGGCTGCGCGCGAGCACGCCCGCCGTGCCGTTGCCCAGCCGCGCGGTCGCGGTCGCGTTGTGCGCCGCAAGTGACGCGAGCTCGCGCTCGGAGAGGTTGCCGATCCCCTTCGCGGTGAGCTCGCTCGCGCCGCGCACGGCCGCCGCACCCGACCCGAAGGACTTGGCGCCCGGGATGGCCGCGAGCGCGACGCCCGCGCCCGCGATCGCCACGTCGCCCCAGCTGGCCGTGCCTTGGCTGCGCTTCAGGTAGATGTTGGCGGCATCCGCCGTCGCCAGGCCCACGCCCGCGACGGTCAGCGCGAGGCTCGCCCCGCCGGAGAAGGGCGCGGCGACGATGCCGCCCACCGCCATCACGGCCCCTGCCACCAGTGTCAGCTTCTGGTGCTCGTCCATCCAGCGCTGGAACTTGTCGGCCCCGTCGAGCGACTCGTCGTGGCGCGGGCCCGCGTCGACCTTCACGGGCGCTCCCGTGACCGGGTCCGGGTAGGTCTCGCCCGCCTTCAGGGCCGTGTCGGTGGGCTGGCCCGTGTCGTCGAGCCGCAGCTGCTTGTGGTCGAAGAGCCAGTCGTCGTCGTGGCCCTCCATGAAGGTCGCCTGGTCGAGCGGGCTGCGCCGCACGTCGCTCAGCTCCGACTGGCCGGCCTTCACCGTGCCCGCGATGCGCTGCTTCGTCAGCTGCCGGTACTGGTGCCCGCCGCGCGTGTCCCCGAGGCCCGATTCCTCCCACCCCTTGTCCGGGTCGAAAGAGCGGATCTCCACGTCGTTGACGACCTGCCCGTCGACGGTCGGTCGTCCGTTCGCGTCGAGGATGTGGGCCGTGCCGCCCGGCGCGCCCCACTGCGTGGTCTTGTGTGCGTGGTTGACCTGCACGCCGTTGGCGTCCGGCTCGGTGAGCGGCTGCTGGTCCGGGCCGAGCACCGGCTTGCCGTCCTTGTCGACCACCACGTTGCGCAGCGGGTCGACCGTCGTGCTGTCGGTCACCGTGTGCATCGCGACGGCGCCGCCGCCCGCGTCGTAGTCGATGTCGGTGTCGCTCACCGTGCGGCTGGAGCCGACCGGCGGCGTGCGGATGCGCGTGTTGTCGGTGTTGACGTCGAGCTTGCCGTCGGCGTGGCGCGCATCCACCCCCGCGTCGAGCTGGCGGAAGGTGTCGTCCATCGCGCGACTGAACTGGTCGACGCTCGCGGCATCGAAGTCGCGCGTCTGGTCGACCTGGTGGATCTTCGTGTCCGCGAGCTTGCCGCCCGCGAAGGTGTCGGTGCGCTCCTCGATGGAGGAGGTGCGGTCGTCCCACGAGCCGGTCGCGGTGAACCGGCTGGCCGGCTGGCCCTTCGCGTCGAAGCGCTGGTCCACGACCTGCGACAGCTGCAGGTCCGGCAGGCCCTGCGCCACGCGGCGCTGGTTGCCCCGGGTGGCGGTGCGGCTCGTCTCGGGGAGCCCGCTCGCGCCGCGCCGCTCGTTGTGGACGGTGACGGTCTGCCCGCCGAAGTCGGTGCGCGTCGTGGCACGGGCATCGTCCTCGCGCGCCCCGTCGGCGTACATGCGCACGAGCTGGTCGGTGACCGTGGGGCTGCCGTCGTCGGCCGTCCCGGGCTGGTTCGTGCGCGCGAGCAGGACGTGCGGCGCGTTGGTCCCGCCCTCGCCGGGTCGGGTCGCGTCGCGGTACTCGGCGGCGAACACCGTCGGCGCGCCGC
>JAOPYS010000342.1 GCA_025964465.1 Thermoleophilia bacterium | reverse complement strand
ACGCCGCGCGACGTGCGCACGAGGTCGCACTCGCCCAGAACTGGGCGCGCGACCTCGCCAACGCGCCGGCCAACCTGCTCATGCCCGAGGTGCTCGCCGAGACCGCGCGCACGATGGCGGGCGAGTTCGAGCACCTCTCCTTCCGCTCGTTCGACCGTGCCGAGATCGAGGCCGCGGGGATGGGGATGTTCGCCGCGGTCGCGCAGGGCTCCGCCGACGAGCCGCGCATGATCGTGCTCGAGTGGAATCCACCCGGCGCACCCGAGGGCGACGACGAGCGGCTCGCGCTCGTGGGCAAGGCGGTCGTCTTCGACACGGGTGGCATCTCGATCAAGCCCTCCGGCGGCATGGAGGACATGAAGCTCGACAAGGCGGGAGGCTGCGCCGTGCTCGGCGCGATGCGCGCGATCGCTGCGACGAACGTGCCGCACCGCGTCATCGCGGTCGTCGGCGCGACCACCAACATGCCCGACGGCAACGCGTACCGCCCCGGCGACGTCGTGACCGCGATGGACGGCACGACCGTCGAGATCATTTCCACCGACGCCGAGGGGCGCCTCGTGCTGGGCGACTGCATCAGCTTCGTCCGCGGCGAGGGCTGTGGCGCGATCGTCGAGGCCTCCACCCTCACCGGCGCGATGGTGATCGCGCTCGGGCACCGCTACACCGGGGCCATCGCGAAGAAGACGCCGCTGCTCGACGCCGTCGTCGCAGCGGGCGAGGCGACGGGCGACCACGCCTGGCACCTGCCGATGCACGACGAGTACCGCGCCAACCTCAAGGCCGACTGCGCGGACTTCAAGAACTCCGGGTCGCGCGACGCCGGGGCCCTGAGCGCCGGGTCGTTCCTCGGCCACTTCGCCAAGGACACCCCCTTCGTGCACCTCGACGTCGCCGGCACGGCGATGCTCGCCAAGCCGCGCATGTGGTACGGCTGCAAGGGCGCCTCGGGCTGGGGCGTGCGCCTCATGACCGAGCTCGCCGGCCGCTTCCCCGGCTGACCCCAGCAACACCGCCCAACCGCGGCCGGTAGGCTCGATCGGCCCCACACGCCCGCCTTCCGGAGGTTCCACCCATGGCCACCGCCACGTCCTCGTCCCCGCTCTCCTTCGCCCTGTCCGAGGAGCACGAGCTGCTGCGCGCCACGGTGCGCGACTTCGCGGAGACGGTCGTCGCCCCGCAGGCCGAGGAGCTCGACCGCGAGGGCCGGTTCCCCTACGACATCGTCAAGGGCATGGCGGACCTCGGGATCATGGGCATCACCATCCCGGAGGAGTACGGCGGCGGCGGCGCCGACACGCTCAGCTACGCCATCGCCGTCGAGGAGCTCGGCCGCATCGACTCCTCCGTGTCGATCACGATGTGCGCACACCACTCGCTCGGCACCCTGCCGATCTACTACTTCGGCAACGAGGAGCAGAAGACCGAGTGGCTGCCGCAGCTGGCGAGCGGCGAGAAGCTCCACGCCTTCGGCCTGACCGAGCCGGGCGCCGGGTCCGACGCGGGCGCCGCGCGCACCACCGCGCGGCTCGACGGTGACGAGTGGGTCATCAACGGCAGCAAGATCTTCATCACCAACGCCGGCACCGACATGACGTTCGGCGTCACGGTCACCGCCGTGACGGGCGAGGACGAGAAGGGCCGCCCGGCCATCTCCAACATCCTCATCCCCAACGGCACGCCCGGCTACGAGATCTCCGAGCCGATGAAGAAGATGGGCTGGCACGCCTCCGACACGCGTGCGCTCTCCTTCAACGACGTGCGCGTGCCGGCGACCAACCTGATCGGGCCGGAAGGCAAGGGCTTCACGCAGTTCCTGCGCATCCTCGACGGCGGGCGCATCGGCGTGGCGTCGCTCGGCCTGGGCCTCGCGCAGGGCGCATTCGAGCAGGCGCTCAAGTACGCGCAGGAGCGCAACCAGTTCGGCAAGCCGATCGCCGGGTTCCAGGCGATGGCGTTCAAGCTCGCCGACATGGCGGCTGACATCGAGGTCTGCCGGCTCATCACGTACAAGGCGGCGTGGGAGAAGGACCAGGGCCTGGACTTCAACCAGACCGCGGCCATCGCCAAGCTCAAGACCGGCGTGCTCGCACGCGAGGTGGCGAACCTCTCGCTGCAGATCCACGGCGGCTACGGCTACATGGACGAGTTCCCCATCTCGCGCTTCTATCGCGACGCCAAGATCCTCGAGATCGGCGAGGGCACCAACGAGGTGCAGCAGATGGTCATCGCCCGCGGCCTCGGCGTGAAGCTGCATTGAAGCAAGGTAGGCTCGCGCGCATGAGCACCGAGACCGCACCCGTCGTCGATCCCGAGGTCCGTGACCGCCACGACGTCGGCCCCTGCGAGAGCCGCGTGGAGGGTGTCGCCATCCGCGCGCTCACACGCCATGGCGACGAGCGCGGTGGCTTCACGGAGACGTACCGCCAGGAGTGGTTCGGCGGGCCCGCGATGGTCCAGGGCAACCGCTCCGACTCGGCGGCCGGCACGATCCGCGGCCTCCACTTCCACCGCAAGCAAGCGGACTACTGGATCTGCCTGCGCGGCTCGCTGCTGGCGTGCGTGTTCGACGCGCGGCCCGGCAGCCCGACCGAGGGCGTCACCCAGGGCATCGTGCTCGACGGTTCCACGTCGGCCGGCATCTACATCCCGCCGGGCGTGGCGCACGGGTTCGCCGCCCTCGAGGACACCACGCTGACGTACCTCGTCGACAACTACTACGACGGCGACGACGAGTTCGGTGTCCGCTGGGACGACCCGGAGGTCGCCATGGACTGGGGGATCACCGACCCGATCCTCTCGGGCCGCGACGCAGCGTGCGAGACGCTGGCCGAGCTGCGCGCTGCGGATCGCCTCCCGGCGCCCTGGAGCGCCTGACCGTCCGAGCTTCGCTCAGCGCATGCCGAGCGAGCCGAGCGCGGAGCCGACGCCGCTCTCGGTGAGGTGCTGCTCGCCGGTGGCCGCGTCGGTCTTCATGCCCCAGCCGAGGCTCCAGCCCTGCGCCGTCTTCTTGCCGTCGATCATGTCGGCGACGTGGTTGGCGAGGTCCGACGCGGTGTCGCCCGGGGCGCGGGTCGTGCCACTCACGTTGCTGGTGACGATCAGCGTGCCGAAGCCCGCGATGGTGTTGAGCAGGCTCGTCGCCTTGCTGACGCCCTTGATGTGGGACGTCTTCTCCTTGAGCAGGCCGGTGCCCGTCATGATCGTCTCGAACGGGTAGATGGAGGCCTTGTCGACCTCGACGCCCGAGGCGTGCGTCGCCGCCTGGTACCCGGCCCCGCCGCTGCGCAGCAGGTCGCCGAAGAAGCCCTGGACGCCGCCGTTGCCGCGCGTTCCGTCGGCACCGTGGTGGTGCTTGAAGGCGGCGGTGGAGGAAGCGATGGAAGTCTGCATGTCGGGCTCCTGGCGGGAGGGGGTCGACGGCATCGAACCATGCCGGCCGCCGGTGGTCACGCACCGGGGACCGAGCTGGTCGCAGGCGGCCACTGCAGCGGCCCGCCCGATCACCACGAATCGGCGAGCAGCGAGTAGCCGGCCTCGGTGAGCGCGGCCTCGACCTCGGCCACGTGCTCGGCGTTGCGCGTCTGCAGGGTGAGGTCCACGCGGGTCTCGCCCATGCGGATGTGCACGCCCTCGCGATGGTGCTCGACGCCGAGGATGTTGACGCGCAGGCGCGCGAGCAGCGCGAGCAGGCGTGACAGCTCGCCGGGGCGATCGGGGATGACGGTGCCGACGTAGCGGAAGCGTCCGGCGGCCGTGAGGCCGTGGCGGATGACCGGCACGAGGCCTGCCGGGTCGATGTTGCCGCCGGCCGCGACGAGCGCGAGCGGGCCATCGCTCGAGACCTTGCCGGCGAGCAGCGCCGCGAGCGACGCCGCACCCGCACCTTCGAGCACCTGCTTGGCGCGCTCCATGCTCCAGAGGATGGCCGTGGACAGCTCCTCCTCGTCGACCTCGACCACCTCGTCGACGAGGTCGCGCAGCACCTCGAAGTTGAGCTCGCCGAGCTGCTTGACCGCGATGCCGTCGGCGATGCTCGGCTGCGGCGGCAGGTCCACGCGGTGACCCGCGGCGAGCGACTCGCGCAGCGACGGGAAGGCCGCAGCCTGCACCGCGACGATGCGGCACTCCGGACGCAGCGCGCGGACGGCGATCGCCACACCGGCCGCGAGACCGCCCCCGCCGACGGGCACGACCACCGTGGCGACGTCGGGTACCTGCTCGAGCAGTTCCAGCCCGAGGGTGCCCTGCCCGGCGACGATGCGTGGGTCATCGAACGGGTGGACGAAGACCGCGCCGCGCTCGACGGCGAACGCGCGGGCGGCCTCCAGCGACGCGCTCAGGTGGTCGCCCTCGAGCACGACCTGCGCGCCGTAGTTGCGCGTCGCCTCGACCTTGGCCAGGGATGCGTCCTCGGGCATGAAGATCGTGGCGGCGACGCCGTACTCGCCGGCCGCGACGGCGACGCCCTGTGCGTGGTTGCCGGCGCTCGCCGCCACCACGCCCCGCGCGCACTCCTCCTGCGTCAGCTGGGCGACCAGGTTGAGCGCGCCCCGCAGCTTGAACGATCCCGTGCGCTGCAGGTGCTCGCACTTGATGTGCACCGCCTGGCCGACCAGCGGCTCGAGCGTGTCCTTGCGCAGCATCGGCGTGTACCGGATCGCGCCGGTGATCCGCGCGCGCGCGGCCCGCACGTCCTCGACCGTGGGTCGCGCTGCATCCGTCGTCACGGTCACCGGTCGAAGACCTCCTCGAACAGCTGCATGGTGCAGCTGAGCGGATCCAGCTCGCGGCGGTGCATGGCGTCGAGCGCCTCGCGCAGGCGCGGGTCCTCGGCCACGCGCGCCTGCAGGCGGCGCAGCGCGCGCGCAGACGCGAGCGTGAACACCTCGCTCTCGAGGTTCGCCCGGCGGCGCGCCTCCAGGCGCCCGTCCTGTGCGAGGAACTCGCGGTGGTCGGCGATGCGCGCCCACAGCGTGTCGACGCCCTCGCCGCGCACCGCCTCGGTCTCGACGATCGGTGGCGTCCAGTCGCGACGCTCGAGCGTGAGGATGGACCGCACCTGTGCGTGCAGGGTACGCGCCATCGGGTGGTCGGCCTTGTTGATGACGATGATGTCGGGGATCTCCATCACGCCGGCCTTGAGCGCCTGCACCGCGTCGCCGGAGCCGGGCATCAGCACGAGCACGATGGTGTCGGCGATGCGGGCGATCTCGATCTCGCTCTGCCCCACGCCCACCGTCTCGAGGAACACCTCGGCAGCGCCCCACGCGTCGAGCAGCAGCGCGGCCTGCAGCGACGCCTCCGCGAGCCCGCCCAGGTGCCCGCGCGTGCCCATCGAGCGGATGAAGACGCCGCGGTCGAGGAAGTGCTCGGTCAGCCGGATGCGGTCACCCAGCAGCGCGCCCTCGGTGAACGGGCTGGACGGGTCGACCGTGACGATGCCGATCTGGTCGTCGGGGCGCGCGGCGCGGCCCTCGGTGACGAGCGCGCCGACCAGGCTGCTCTTGCCGACCCCGGGCGGGCCCGTGATGCCCAGCAGGCGCGCCTCGCCCGTGTGGGGGTAGAGGCGACTCACCAGGTCGTGCCCGGCCTCGGCGCCGTTCTCGACCAGCGAGATGGCGCGCGCGAGGGCGCGACGGTCTCCCGCGCGCACCCGCGCGGCGAGCGTCTCCGGGTCTGTGGGCATCGACATGCCGCTCCGCACGCGTCGTGGGGCTGCGGTCGACGGTGCTGGGGCTGCCTCGTCCATCGTCGCACGACGGTATCACGACGGTTCCCGCTCCGATCGGTCGGGGCCGGAAGGTGCTGCCAATCACGCGTCGCGCCGCCGCTCAAGCCCTGCGGCCCCGATGCCGATGGCGGCCGGGAGCAGCGCGGTCCCGCACCGACCCACCGCGAGCTCGTGCCCCGTGCCCAAGCCCCGCCTCACGAGCTCCCTGCGCTCCCCCGGCATCAGCCGGAAGCTGACGCTTGCCTTCTTCTCGGTGATCCTCGTGGTCGCACTGGCCCTGCCGGTGACCTTCATCTCCTTCCAGAAGATCGCCGCTGCCTCCGACCAGGCGAAGAAGTCCACCATCACCCTGCAGAACGTCGCGACCTTCCAGCGCAAGATCGGCGACGTGCGCTCCTCGGCGCGCGACCAGACGAGCCGAGACAACAGCGTCGTTCGCGGCAACCTCGCATCGACGCTCGGCGAGGCCCTCGAGGCGGCGCGCTGCATCGGCGAGCCCGAGAAGTGCGAGGGGTCGCTGCGCGCCGGCGAGGTGCTGCCGCCGGAGGAGGCGCAGCAGTGGGCGCAGATCGCCGCCAACGCGGCGTCGGCCAAGACCTCCTTCCAGGGTGCGATGAGCACCGACGAGTCGGGGGCGGTGCGCGACCTGGACGAGACGCTGCGCGACGAGGTCGACACCAAGTCGCAGGTGCTCGCGCAGAAGGTGGCGACCCGAGGCCTCGACGCCCAGGCCGAGATCAAGCGGGCCATCGCCAGCTCGGCCGGGCTGCTGCTCATGGTCCTCGGCGGCGCCATCGTCCTCTCGCTGCTGCTCGCCACGATCGTTCCGCGCCGCCTCATGAAGCGGCTCGAGCACCTGCGCCACGTGTCGCACCGCCTCGCGCACGGGGACCTCGAGGCCCGTGCGGACGAGGCGATGGCCAGCCGTTCGGACGAGATCGGCGACCTGATCGCGGACTTCAACCTCATGGCGATGTCGATGCAGCGCCAGACGCTCGAATTGCGTACCGCGCAGGAACAGCTGCACATCGCGCTCCAGCAGGAGCAGGAGCGCGCCACGCGCGACCCGCTGACCGGCCTGCGCAACCACCGCTACTTCCAGGACTCGCTGAGCGCCGAGATCGAACGGTGCCGCCGCACCGGAGGCCACGTGTCGATCGCCATGCTCGACCTCGACGACTTCAAGCAGGTGAACGACCGCTTCGGCCACTCGGAGGGCGACGCCGTGCTGCGCCGCGCGACCAAGGGCATCGCCGACAACCTGCGGCCGTACGACCTGGCCTGCCGGCTCGGCGGCGAGGAGTTCGGAATCATCTTCCCGGAGGCCGACGCGGCCGAGGCAAAGATGGTCCTCGACCGCATCGCCGAGTACATCCTCCCGTTCGGACCCAACGGCGAGCGCCTCTCCTTCTCCGGTGGCATCACGACGTGGCCCATCCACGCAGAGACGCAGACCGACCTCACCCATCGCGCGGACGAGGCGTCGTACGCCGCGAAGATGCAGGGCAAGGCCGCCTCGGTCATCTACGACCCTGCGAAGGTGTCGAGCATGAACAGCGAGGAGCGGGCCAAGTCACGCTCGCGCGACGCCATGCTCACCACGGCCACCACGCTCGTGAGTGCGGTCGACCAGAAGGATCCCTACACGCGCAACCACTCCGAGCTGGTCGCGATCTACGCCGCCACGGTGGCGCGCGCGATGCGCCTGGACGAGGCGACCGTGAAGCTCGTGTACCGCGCCGGGCTGCTGCACGACGTGGGCAAGATCGGCATCTCCGACGACATCCTCGTGAAGGGCTCACAGCTCACGCACGACGAGTGGGTGCAGCTGCGCATGCACCCGGAGTTCAGCTACCGCATCCTCGAGGCGGCCGAGATGGAGCCCGTCGCGACGTGGACGCGCTACCACCACGAGCACTTCGACGGCACCGGCTACCCCGTCGGGCTCGTCGCCGACGACATCCCCATCGGCAGCCGCATCATCCTCGTCGCGGATGCGTTCGAGAGCATGACGAGCGACCG
>JAOPYS010000159.1 GCA_025964465.1 Thermoleophilia bacterium | reverse complement strand
TCCGCGTAGCGGACGGCGACACCGTCGCGTGCGACCCCCTGTTTCATCGAAGAACCTCCCCAATGCCCATTCCCGGGGCATCGGCTCTTGAACCTGTGACGTGTCGTCAGCGGTGGCCGAAACCGTCCCCGAGCGCGACGGCCGCGCCGTCCAGACGGAACGACACCGACCCGGTCCCATCGGTTGCGGCACCGATCCGCGTGAGCGGGATGTCGATGCCGCCGGCGCGCAGGTCGGCGCGCACCTGCTCGAGCCGCTCCTGGTCAAGGAGGAGGAGCAGCTCGTAGTCGTCGCCACCGAGCGCGGTCGCGGCGGCGTGAGGTGCGCCCGGGGCGAGGGGGAGCAGGTCGAGGTCGACCACGAGGTGGCACCCCGAGGCGCTCGCGAGGTGGCGCGCGTCGCGCGCGATGCCGTCGGAGAGGTCGAGCATCGCGGCCGCGTGTCGCGCCAGCACCGCCCCGGCTGCGAGCCGGTCAGGTGGCTCGGGCAGCACTGCGTCGCCGCGCGCGAGCGCGCCGGTGGCGGCCCCGAGCGACCCCGTGACCCAGAGCTCCTGTCCGGGCGACGCCCCGCCGCGCGTGACGACGCCGGCGCCGGGCCCGGCAGCTGCGCCGATGACCGTGACGACGAGCGCGAGTGGCCCGCCGCCCGATGCGGTGAGGTCCCCGCCGACGACGCGCGCTCCCTGTTCCTCCGCTCGCTCGCGCGCGCCCGCGAGGGCCTCGACGGCGTGCTGCCATCCGCCGGTCGGCACGAGCACGGCGCACGTCAGGGCTTCAGGGGTCGCTCCCATCGCCGCGAGGTCCGACAGGGCGCGCCCCACCGCGCGCCGCCCGAGGGCGTGGGGCGGCGTCGCCTGCGGCGCGTGCACGCCGGCCACCGTCGAATCCGTGGAGACGCACGTGCCGGGGCCCAGGTCGAGCACGGCGGCGTCGTCGCCGTTGGCCGGGTCGGCGTGGGCGAGCAGGAGGGCGAGCGCGCTCGCTTCGTCGTGGGCGGGGGCCGGCATGCGCCTTGCCTACCCACCTGCGGCGTGACCTGTGGCCCGGTCGGGCATCCTCCCTGCATGCCGGATGCGTCACAGCCCCACCACCTCGCCGCGAGCGGTCGCTCGGACCAGCTCGCCGCCATGGCCGCCCGACCGCTCGACGTGCTCGTCATCGGCGGCGGCGTGACCGGCGTCGGCGTCGCCCTGGACGCCGCGTCGCGGGGCCTACGCGTCGGCATCGTCGAGCGCGACGACTGGGCCTGCGGGACGTCGTCGCGGTCCTCCAAGATGATCCACGGCGGCCTGCGCTACCTCGCCACCGGTGACGTCGGCGTCGTGCGCGAGAGCCTGCGCGAGCGCGCACGGCTGCAGCGCAACGCGGCGCACCTCGTCCGGCCGCTGCCGATGCTGCTCCCGGTGTACGGCGGCGGCCCCGTCCCGCTGCAGCGCACCAAGCTCACCGCCGGGCTGTGGGTCTACGAGGCCCTCGGCCACCGGCGCGCCGCCGGCTCCCTGCACCACTGGACGAAGCTGCGCGACCTCACGAGGATCGTGCCGGGTGTGGCCCTGGAGTCGGCGGAGGGCGGCGGCCGCCTGCGCGGCGCGCAGCAGTACCACGACGCCTGCGCCGACGACGCGCGGCTCGTCGTGTCGATCCTGCGCACCGCGGTCGCGCACGGCGCGATGGCCGCCAACGGCGCGCCCGTGGTGCGGCTCCTGCGCGACGGCGGGCGGGTGCGTGGTGCGGTCGTCGCGGGCGACGCGGTCGAGGGCGTCCCCGGGTCGCGCGACGGCGAGCTCGAGCTGGAGGCGCACGTCGTCGTCAACGCGACCGGCGTGTGGGCCGACGCCACGCTCACCGACGCGGGTGCCGAGCTGCCGAGCTTCCGCGTGCTGCCGAGCAAGGGCATCCACCTCACGGTGCGTCGCGACCGGGTGGGGATCGACTCGGGCATCGCCTTCTTCGGCCAGACCGACAACTCCAACTTCTTCATCGAGCCGTGGCAGGACGACCTGGCGTTCGTGGGCACGACCGACGCCCCCTACGAGGGCGCCGACCTCGCCGACCCACGCGCCGAGGACGCCGACGTCGCCTGGCTGCTCGACCACGTCAACGGGTTCCTGCGCGACCCGCTCACGCCGGACGACGTGATCTCGTCGTGGGCGGGGCTGCGCCCCCTCGTGGTGCCGGCGACCGGGGCGGAGGAGGCGAAGACCAAGGACGTGTCGCGTCGCCACCTGCTCGTCGACAACCCCGGCATCGTCACCATCACGGGCGGCAAGCTCACCGCGTACCGCGCGATGGCGGAGCTCGCGGTCGACGCCGCCGCGCGCCAGCTCGGCTCGGCCGAGCGCGCCCGCACGCGCGAGCTGAGGCTCGACGGGTGCCGCTCGCTCCCCACGGCGGGGGAGATCGGCGAGGTCGCCGCGCAGCTCGGCGTGAGCCGCAGCGACGCGCGCCACCTGCTGCGCCGACACGGCGCCAACGTGCCGGCGATCGTCGACCTCGTCCGCGCCGACGCGGACCTCGGCCGTCGCCTGCACCCGGACCGCCCCTACCTCGCCGCAGAGGCCACGTGGGCCGCGTCGCACGAGCAGGCCCGCGACGTCGAGGACATCCTGGCCCGGCGCACCCGGCTCACCATCGAGACGGCCGACCCCGAACGCGCCGCCGACGTCGTGGACGTCGCGCTCTCGGCCGCTCGGGCCTGAGCGGGATCAGCCCTCGCGCGCGGACGCGTGGGCGACGGCAGCCGCGCGCGACTGCACCCCGAGCTTGCGCAGGATGCTCGAGACGTGCTTCTTGGTGGTGTCGACGGAGATGCCGAGCCCCGTCGCGATCGACCGGTTCGACGCGCCCGTCCGCAACAGGTGGAGCACCTCGGTCTCGCGTCGCGAGAGCAGGGCCGCACGGCCCAGGTCGGCGTCCGGGGCGGGTCCGTCGACCGGCGCGCTTGGCCTGGTGACCGGGACGATCGCGCTCGCGGGGGAATCGTCACTGCTGACCTCGGCGACGAACTGCTGGAGGATGCCACCCAGCGCGTCGATCGCCACGTGCAGCGACTGGGCCGCTGCGGGCGCGTCGCCGAGCTCGAGCGCCATGCGGCTCGTCGTCAGCTCCTGCAGGACGTCGTGGTTCACCTGCAGGGCGCGGCGTCGCTGCTCCGCGCGACGGGCGTCGGCGCGTCGGTCGACGAAGTGCGCGTCGACGTGGTGGGTGATCAGTGCGGCGAAGTCCTGGAGGCTGCGGACGTCCTCGTCCGTCCACTCGCGCGGGACGCCGTCGAAGACGCACAGCGCGCCCAGCACCTGCCCGTCGAACTCCACCGGCACGCCGAGGTAGGAGCGCACCCCGAAGGACTCTGCAACCTCGTTGCCGCGCACGCGCTCGTCCTCGTCCGCGTCCTCGACGAGGACGGGGGCACGTTCGGCGACGACGTGCTTGCAGAACGAGTGCTCGAGGCCGAGGGGAGCCAGTACCTCGCCCGGCTGGGTGAGCCCGACCTGCGCGCGGAACACGTGGTGGGCATCGGTGACGAGCGAGACCGCGGCCCGCTGCGTGCCGAGCAGCTCGGAGACGAGGCGGGCGATGCGGTCGAGTGCCTCCGCCGCGGCGCCCATCCCGTCGGAGCGCTCGATCGCCGCCAGGCGGCTCGGGTGCTGGAGGGCGGCCGTGATCTCGTCATCGTGCATCGGAGGGGTCCCCTGCGTCGTGGCACCACGTGGTGCCATCGTGCAGTAC
Source organism: Thermoleophilia bacterium (assembly GCA_025964465.1). Classification (GTDB taxonomy): domain Bacteria; phylum Actinomycetota; class Thermoleophilia; order Gaiellales; family SKUG01; genus JAGQUL01. The sequence goes on along the minus strand of JAOPYS010000159.1, from coordinate 930 downwards.
CCATCGGCACGGGAGTGCCATGCCTCAAGCACGCAGCGAATCACTCTGGAGGGATTGCAGATACCCCTCAAGTGCTAGTCGAGTCCTGCCGATACCCCTTTCAGGCCATGGAGATGGCACCAAGGAATGACGGAGGGGTACCCATGAAGGCACGGAACCTGCTGCTCGGCGGCGCACGCAACAAGGTGCTGCTGACCGCGGCGCTGCTCGGCACGGCGGCGAGCATCGCGGGCCTCGGCTCCTTCGCGTCGTTCACCAGCACGACCTCGGCGAGCCAGGCGCACACGAGCGGCACGGTCACGCTCGGCCTCGGCGCTGCGGGCGGCGTCGACAACCGGCTGACGGTCGGCACGGCCAACCTCGCCGCGGGCGACACGATCGAGCGCGCGGTGAAGCTCACCAACAGCGGCACGCTCGACCTCTCGACGGCGACGCTCACGACGACGGCCACCACGTCGAGCCTGCTCGACACCGATGCCACCAACGGCCTGCAGATGCAGGTCGACAAGTGCTCGGCCGCCTGGACCGAGAGCGCCGCGCCCTACACCTACACCTGCTCCGGCACCACCACGGCGGTCGTGGCCGCCCGCGCGGTGATCGGCTCGAACCTGGCCCTCGGGTCGCTCGCGTCACTCACCGTCGGCGGCTCCGACTACCTGCGCGTGAAGCTGACGCTCCCGGCTGCCGCACCGAACACGCTGCAGGGCCTCGCGTCCACGCTGCAGTACCGGTTCGACGCCACCCAGCGCGCCGCCACCAGCAAGTAACGCCGCCCCCTCCGGCCGATCGGTCGGCGCGTCCCGGGACCTTCCCGGGGCGCGCCGGCTCGCGTCGGGGGCCCGCCCACCCGCCACGCCACGACCACGACCACGACGGAGACGACCGCATGCACGCAGCGCAGACCAGCCGACGCATCGCCGCCCTCGGCGC
>JAOPYS010000146.1 GCA_025964465.1 Thermoleophilia bacterium | reverse complement strand
GCGCCACGAACCACGTGCCGAACCACCCGTTGACCCCGAACGTCAGCACGAGCGCCAGCCCGACCACGACGGGTGACACCGCGAACGGCAGGTCGATGATCGCGTTGATGAGCGGCGCCGCGCGCGGGCGGCGCCGCACGAGCAGCAGCGCGCAGGCGATGCCGAACACCGTGTTGACCACCGTCGAGACGACGAGCGCCACCAGCGTCAGCTGCAGTGCGTGCTGCGCGTCGTCGGTTGTGACGGCGGCCCACAGCGCGTCCAGCCCGTTGTCGAGCGCCTGGTCGAAGACCATGTACAGCGGTCCGAGGATGAGGGCGACCACGTACGCGACGACGAGGATGCGCAGCGTCCAGCGGATCATCGGACGGACCTGCGCCGCACGACGTCGAGCAGCGCGAGCACCACCACGCTGACGGCCAGCAGCACCGTGCTGATGGCCGCGGCGCTGCCGGGCTCGTCGCTCTGGATGAGCCCGAAGGTGTAGACCGAGGTGACCTCCGTGTCGAAGGGGACGTTGCCGCTCAACAGCACGATCGATCCGAACTCGCCGATCGCCTTCGCGAACGACAGCCCCGTCCCGGTCAGGATGGCGGGCAGCAGGTTGGGGAAGATGATGCGCCGGAAGATCGTCCACGGCGTGGCCCCGAGCGAGGCCGCGGCCTCCTCCATCTCGCGGTCCAGCTCGATGAGCACCGGCTGCACGGACCGAACCACGAAGGGGAAGGTGACGAACAGCATCGCGGCGACGATGCTCGCGCGCGTGAACGCGAGCTCGATCCCCACCGGCGACTCCGGACCGTAGAGCGACAGCAGCGTCAGCCCCGCCACGATGGTCGGCAGCGCGAACGGCAGGTCGACGACCGCGTCGAGCACGCGCCGACCCGGGAAACGGTCGCGCACCAGCACCCACGCCACGGCCGTGCCCGTGACGGCGCTGACGACCGCGGTGATGGCCGCGGCGGCGAGGGTCAGCTGGAGCGAGGCGATGGCCTCGGGGTCGCGCACGGTCTCGAGGAAGGAGCGACCGTCCGAGTGCGTCGCCTTCCACACGACCGCCGACAGCGGCATGAGCACGACGAACGCGAGGATGGCCGTGACGATGCCCGTCCCCAGGATGTCGCCACGGCGACGCAGCCGCCGGGGGGCGGCGGCGCCCCGCGCGGGCGGTGCGAGCGAGGGGGTGGCGTCAGCCATCCGTCCCGACGCCGAGCCCCTGTTCGATCTTCGCGACCTTGCCGTTCTCGCGGTCGAAGAATTCGTCCATCACGGACTTCCATCCCCCGAGGTCCTCGATGGTGAACTCGTCCTTGGGCTCCTCGAAGTCGAACTCGTCGTACACGGACTTCGTGACGGGGCGGTAGCCCTTCTTCCCGAAGACCCGCTGCGCCTCGTCCGTCCACAGGTAGTCGAGGAAGGCCTGGGCCGCCTTCGGGGACTTCGACGTGCTGGTGACGGCGCCGGGGTTCTCGATGAGGATGGTCTTGTCGGGGATGACGTACTCGACGTCCTGGCCCTTCGCCTTGGCGGTGATCGCCTCGTTCTCGTAGGAGATGAGCACGTCGCCCTTGCCCTGGCTGAACACCTGCAGCGCCTCGCGCGCGCTGGCCGACTGCACGACCGTGTTGCGCAGCAGCGTCTCCAGGTTGTCGAGCGCCTCCTTCGGCGACGTGCCGTCGCGGGTCCACGCGCCGTAGGCGGCCATCAGGTTCCAGCGCGCGCCACCCGAGGTGAACGGGTTGGGCGTGACGACGTCGACGTCCTTGCCGAGCAGGTCGTCCCAGCCCGTGATCTTCTTCGGGTTGCCCTTGCGGACCACGAGCACGACGACGCTGTCGGAGACGATGCCCTTGTGCTCGTTCTCGTTCCAGCCCGAGTCGACGATGTTGGCGTCGACGAGGCGGGTGACGTCCGGCTCGAGCGAGAGGTCGACGACGTCGGCGGCCAGGCCACCCTCGACCGCGCGGCTCTGGTCGCCGGACGCGCCGTAGCTCTGCTCGAACTCGACGCCGCTGCCGGCCTTCGTCTTCGTGAACTTCGGGATGATCTCCTCGAACGCCTCGCGGGGCGTGGAGTACGCCACGAGCGTCAGCTTGGCGCCCGAGTTGGGTGCGTCGGCCGATCCCTTGGAGGAGTCGGAATCCGAGCCCCCGTCGGAGCCGCAGCCGGCGGCGACGAGGCCTGCCAGGGCGAGTGCGGCGGTGGCGCGAACGGCGGTGCGGGCGGGGCGGGGCATCGGGGACTGGCTCCTCTGTCGGGACGATTCTCGACTTTGTCTACCGGAAGGGTGGGGATTGTGCACCTCGGTGCGGTCGCTGGTCAAGTCGAGGGCCCTCGCAGCGACGCGAGCGCCCGGCGCGGGCGCGTCTGCGAGGATCACCGACGTGAGGGACGACACGTGAAGATTTCCGCCAAGGCCGAGTACGCGGTGCGTGCCGCGCTGGAGCTCGCCGCGTCCCACGCGGGCGGTCTGCCGCTCAAGGCCGAGGCGATCTCGCGGGCGCAGGAGATCCCCGCCAAGTTCCTCGAGTCGATCCTCCTGGACCTGCGGCGCGCCGACCTCGTGCGCAGCCAGCGCGGTGCGGTCGGCGGCTACTGGCTGGCGCGACCCGCGGTCGAGGTGACCATCGCCGACGTCATCCGCGCGGTGGACGGCCCGCTCGCGTACGTGCGCGGCGAGCGCCCCGAGCAGGTCGAGTACAACGGCCCCGCGGAGCACCTCGCCGACGTGTGGGTCGCGCTGCGCGCCAGCATCCGCGCGGTGCTGGAGACCTCGACACTCGCCGACGTGCTCGAGGGCTCGCTGCCGAGCCCGGTGCGGGCCCTCGTGGCCGACCCCGAGAGCTGGGCACCGCATTGAGGTGGCCCGGCGGCCGGGGCATGCCGTCGTGGGTGCTGCCGCTGGTCGTGGTGGGGGCGCTGGCCGGGGCCGGCTGGCTCTTCCTGGCGGACGGCGGCGGCTCGTCGGGGTCGGGGCACCGCGCGGCACCGTCGAAGGCCTCGCCGAAGCGCGAGCAGGCGGAGGGCGAGCTGTCGGTGCCCGAGGGTGACAGCGCGGACTCCGGTGCGCAGCGGCGCGCCGCGGCCGGACAGGGGCGGATCGAGGGCGACGACGCGGCCGACGCGCCGAGCGACGGGACGGGGACCGACGCCGACACGGATGCGGAGACGGGTGCGGCCACTGCGTCGCTGCCGCCCGTGACGGCGAGCCTCGCGGGACGCCGCATCGCGCTGGCGCCCGCATCGGCGTCGACTGCGACCGGCACCGCTGCCGGCGCGCTGCGCAAGGTCGGGGCGCTGCGCCTGCCCTGCGCCTCGGCGCGCGACGCCGCGCGACTGCCGATCGAGCTGGCCCTGCTGGACCGGGTCGCGGTGCTGCTGCGTCGCGCCGATGCGACCGTCGTCCGGGTCGACGACGCCGCGCACGCGGTGCCGTGCGTGGACGTGCGGGTGCGCGTGCTCGAATCGGCGGAACTCGGCGTGGTGCTCCGCGCCGACCCGGGTGGCGGCGGCCGGGTGTTCGCCGCGCGCAGCGACCGTGGTGGGAAGGTGCCGGCGCCCGCGGGCGCGACCTCCCTGGCCACGGAGCTGGGCGGGGCGCTGCGGCTCGGCGGGGTGGATGCCGCGACCGTGCCCGCCGTGCGCACGCTGCTCGGGCGCGCCGGCGCGGTCGACCGGGTCGGGGGCGGCGACACGGCGCTCTTGGAGGTCGGCATCGCGGCGGACGCGTCGCCGGCGGCGCTCGACGCGGTCGCCCTCGACATCGTGCGCGGCCTCGCCACCGCGGCGGCGGCCCGCAGCTGACGTCAGTCGGGGCGCGCCGCGAGGCGCGTGGCGATCGCCGCGGCCTGGGCACGCAGCTCGGGGACCGCGGTGCTCTCCCACAGCTCGCCGCGACGCAACGCGCCGAGGACGTGGACGCCGGCCGCCGGCACGCCCTCCGCGTCGACGAGGGCCCCATCGTCGGATGTGCGCAGCCCGATGCCGAGCGCGTCGGGCGTCGCTCGCCGCGCGGCCAGCAGCGAGCGCAGGAGCGGGTCGGCGCTCGCCGCGACGTCGCTGCCGAACCCGGTGCACGCGATGACCCGCGCCGCGTGCACCACCTGCGGGTCGTCGTCCGCGACACCCACGATGACGTCGACGCCGTCACCGGCCGCCCGCACGTCGGCGATGCGACCCGCGAGCACGGTGAGGCGGCCGTCCGCGCGCAGCGCCTCGACCCGGGCGCCCACGTCGGGCGCCATCCGGTGGCGTCGCACGTCCCACCAGCGCACGCCGTCGCGCAGGAACCGCCGCTGCTCGTCGAGCGGCAGCCGCTGCCACAGCCCGGTGAGCTGGGGGCGCAGCGAGTCGACCGCGTCGCGCCAGTCCCCGCCCGCAGCCCGCACCGCAGCCACGTGCGCGCGCAGGGCCGCCGCGAGCACGTCCAGGTCGAGCGGCCCGTCCGGCCACGTCGGCGGCTCGGCAGGGGCGTGGCCGGGCCGGGGTGGCAGGTGCGCGAAGGGGACGAGGCCGGTGCGCGAGACCGCGACCACGCGTGCGTCGGGGCTCGCGGCGGTCACCGACAACGCGGCGTCGATGGCCGTCAGGCCACTGCCGACGAGGAGGCAGGTCGAGCCCGGGGGGAGCGGTTCCAGCGCGCCGGGGGACCACGGCGATGCGAAGGTGTGCGGCGCGCCGTCGAGGACCGACGGCCGGGTGGGGGGCCCGATGCCGAGGGCCAGCACGACGTCGTCGGCCTCGACCTCGGCGCCGTCCTCGAGGGCGACGCGCTCACGGCCATCGGCGCCGGGCAGTACGGCGACGACCGCCCCGGCGCGGTGCTGCAGCGTGACGCCACGCACCCCCGCCACCTCGGTCGCGCGCCGCAACGCGTCGCGCAGGTACGCGCCGTAGTCGGCCCGCGGCAGGAAGTCACCGCCCGTCACGCTCGCCTCGCGCGCGCGCGCCCACGCGAGGAAATCATCCGGCTCGTCGAGCGTGGCGGCGAGCTTGGCGGCAGGGACGTTGAGCCGGTGCAGCGGGTCGCGCGTCGAGTACGCGACCCCCTCCCCGAGCTGCCCCGTGCGCTCCACGACCACCACCTCGGTGGGACCCGGCACCGCACGCAGCAGCGCGATGGCCACGAGCACGCCGCCGGCACCGCCGCCGACGACCACGATGCGTCGAGGCGCGGGCGTCACCAGACGGCGAGGCCGCTGGCGCGACCGGCCCCCACGGCTCCGGCGGCCGCGGCGACGTCGAAGGGGGAACCGTCCACGGCGACCACGTCCGCTCGCCCCGCGCGCCGCAGCACGCTGGCGGCGATCCCGGCGCGGTAGCCGCTGGCGCACGCGACGGCGAGCCGCCCGTCGGGGGCAGCCAGCGGGTCGCGCAGCAGCACGGTGGCCGGGACGGCGACGGCCCCGACCAGTGGGCGCGCGAGCACCTCGCCCGGGTCGCGCACGTCGACGAGCGTGACCTCACCTGCGGCCAGCAGTTCGGCGAGCTCCTCCGGACCGACCACGCCCCCGGCATCGAGCAGGGCCGGCGCCAGCTCGCCGAGCTGGCCGGCGGGGAACCAGTGGCCCACGCCCTCGACGCGCACGGCGAGCAGCTCGCGGTGCGCCTCGAGCGCGGACGCGGCATCGTCGGCCACGACCCAGACGGGGCCCAACTCGGGCACGGTCGAAGCCGCCCAGACCGAGAACGATCCGTGCAGCGGGATGTTGATGGAGCCCGCGACGTGCGACCGCGACCACGCCTCGGCATCGCGCACGTCCAGCATCGTCACGCCGGCGCGCACCGCCGCGACGTCACGCGCCGCCAGCTGGTCCGGCGCGGCGTCGTGGTCGCGCTGCGGACGCGGCACGCCGCGCAGGTTGAGCGCACGCGCCCGGGCCCAGAACGGCGGGACGGGCGGGAGCAGCTCGGGGCGCAGCCAGCGGTCGACGGCCGCCGGGTCCTCGAGCATCGCCACCAGCGTCGGGTTGTCGGCCCGCTGCTCCGCGACCGTCGTGCTCCGCTCCGCCCCGATCGAGCCGGCGCACAGCGAGCCACCCACGTGCGTGGGCAGCACCTCGACCGTGTCGGGGAGGGCGAGCACCGTGTCGAGCATCGTCCGGACCATCGCCTCCGCCGCGGCCGCGCGTTCGGCGTCGTCGCCGAGCAGGTCGGGGCGGCCCACGTCGCCGACCAGGAGGCTGCCGCCGCTCAGCAGGACCGGGCCGGCGCCGCCGAGCCCGTGCACGAGCACGGCGGTGTGCTCGGGCGTGTGGCCCGGGGTGTGCAGCAGCTCGAGGACGAGCGACCCCACCTCGAGGCGCCGACCGTGGCGGCCGGGGATCGCCGGGTACTCGACCGTCGCGCCGATCGGTGCCACCGCCTCCGCGCCGGCCTCGACGAGGGCGCCGACCCCCGAGAGGTAGTCGCTGTGGGCGTGCGTGTCCAGCACGAGCGTGATCCGGACCCCCGCGTCGCGCGCCGCGCGCAGGTACTGGTCCACGTCGCGGGCCGGGTCGACCACCGCAGCGACGCCGCGCTCGACGTCGCCCAGGAGGAAGCTGGCGTGCCCCAGGCCCTCGTTCGAGAAGTGCTGGATGAACGGCATGCCGATCCCTCCGAATCCAATCCCTACATTGTCTATCGATTCAGTAGGGTATACGCTTGTCGCGGCAGTCGTCAACGCTCGGAGGAACCATGGCCAGCACGCATGCCCGAACCACGTCGGTCCACCGCGCCACCCTCGAGGCGATCTATCTGGACCACCCGGCGACCACCGCCTGCGACGCCGCGGTGCTCGAGGCGATGCTGCCGTGGCTCGTCGGACCGGTCGGCAACAGCGGCCAGGTCGGCCACGCGCGCGGTCGTGCGGCACGCGCTGCCGTCGATCGCGCCCGGGCGCAGGTGCTGGCCGCGGTCGGCGCCCCCGCCGGCGGCGACGTCGTGTTCACGTCCGGCGCCACCGAGGCGAACAACCTCGTGCTGCTCGGCGCCGGACGCACCCTCGCCCCCGGTTCGCGGGTCGTCGTCGGCGCGACGGAGCACGCCTCCGTCCTCGCACCCGCCCGCCTGCTCGCGGCCGCCGGCCTCGACGTGCGCGTGGTCGAGGTCGACTCCCACGGCGTGCTGCGCCTCGACGCCATGCGTGCGGCCCTCGCCGGCGGCGCGGCGCTGGTGTCGGTCCAGGTCGCCAACAACGAGACGGGCGTGCTGCAGGACCTCGAGGGGATCGCCCGCGCCGCCCGGGCCGCCGGCGCACTCGTGCACGCGGACGCCGTGCAGGCCTTCACCAAGGTCTCGCTGCGCTCCCTCGCCCCGCTCGTGGACTTCGTCACGATCAGCGGGCACAAGGTGCACGGCCCCCAGGGCGTGGGCGCGATCGTCGCGACCTCGGCGCAGGCGCTCGGCCGCCTGACCCCGACGATGCACGGAGGCGGGCAGGAGCACGGCCTGCGCCCGGGCACCGTGAACGTACCCGGCGCCGTCGGCCTCGGCGAGGCGGCGCGCATCGGCGAGGAGCGGCGCGAGGCCGACCACGCCCACTGCACCGCCCTGCGCGACCGCCTCGAGGCGAGGGTGCTCGCGCACTTCGACCGCGCCGTCGTCAACGGCACGGGAGCGCTGCGCGGCCCCGCCATCTCGAGCATCACGCTGCCCGGCCTGGACGCGCGTCGACTGCTCGAGGGCGCTCCGCACGTCATCGCCGGCACGACGAGCGCCTGCAGCGCCGGCGGGGTGTCACACGTGCTGCGCGCCATGGGCCTGGACCGCCGAGCCGCCGCGTCGACGATGCGCCTCGGGGTCGGCCGCTGCACCACCGTCGCGGAGGTGGACGCCGCCGTCGACGCACTCGTCGCGTCGGCCGCGCGCATCGGCGCCGCACACGCGTGCCGCGAAGCGGCTCAGCCGCGCTCGGCGACCGCGGCTCCCCACGGCTCGCCGGCCACGGTCGCGAACGTCGGCCCCTCGGGACCGTCGGGCAGGTAGACCCGGAACGAGGCGCCGTTCGTCCCGACCCGGTCCTGCACCCAGGCGTGCCCGCCGTGCAGGCGCGCGAACCGGTCCACCAGCGACAGGCCGATGCCCGTCCCCGGCTTGTGGGCGCTGGTGACCTGGCCCCGCTCGAAGGGCGCGAAGATCGTGGTGCGCAGCGCCTCCGGCACGCCCGGCCCCTCGTCGTCGACCACCACGAGCACGCCGCCGTCGGCCCGCTCCAGGTGGATCTCCACGGGGGTGTGCTCGGGCGAGTACTTGACCGCGTTGGCGAGCAGGTTGTCGATGATCCGCGCGACCTTCGCGGCGTCGACGACGCCCGTCGCCCCCTGCGTCGCGACGAGCACCTGCCGGCCCACGCGCGCCTGCAACCGCGCCGCGAGGTCCACCGCGAGCTGGGCGACGTCCGTCTCGCGACGCTCGAGGGCCACGCTGCCGCGACCCATGCGCTCGATGTCCAGCAGGTCGCCGAGCAGCGCCTCCAGCTGCCGCGACTCGGCCACGACGTGCTCGACCATCGTGCGCGTGGCGGGCGCGAGCTCGGCAGACCGCTGCTCGATGGTCAGGGCGAACCCGAGGATGGAGGTGAGGGGGGTCCGCAGCTCGTGGGACACCGCGGCCAGGAAGGTGGAGCGCAGCTCGCCGAGCGAGCGCAGGGCGAGCACCGCCTCGCGTTCACGCTCGAGCGCCACGCCCAGCCGCCGGTGCTCGCGCGCGGAGCGATCCGCCATCACGCCCGCGACGGTGGCCAGCAGGAAGCCCACGCCCATCCGGAAGGTGATCGACACGACGAGGAAGTCGTGGCCGTAGTGTGCGGCCGCCCACGCGTCGCGTGCGGTGTACAGCGTCGCGAGCACGCCCATCGTGACCAGCGCCCCGCGCGTGCCGTACCGGAAGGCGCCCTCGATCGCGGCGACGTAGAGCACGGCGAAGATCGCGGTCTCCACGTCGAACGCGTAGATCCACGTCAGTGACGTGGCCAGGGCGCCGTCGGTCACCAGCGCCACGATGGCGAGCCGACGACCGGCGGACGCCGGCCCCGACCGCACGCGCAGCCACCACGCCGTGAGCGCGGCGGCGGCCACCGCGAAGGCGCCGATGATGCCCCACGCGAGCGGCAGCACGCCGTCGGGGAAGGGGCGGTAGAACGTCGCGGTCTGCGCGGCCGCGAACGCCATCGCGCCCCACCGCACGAACACCATCACGCCCTCGGCATCGAGGGCACCTGGGCGACCGACACCCGGGGAGCTCAGGGTTGCCCGCCCTTCAGCAGGCCGATGCTCACGCCGCCGAGGATCGGCAGCGGTACGGTGGCGTCCACGCCGCCGGAGCCCAGTGAGAGCGACACCGCGGGCAGCGGCGCGGGGACGTTGATGACGACCGGGTTCGGCACGACCGGCGCGACGGGCGCCGGCAGGGTCGGCACCACGGGCGCCACCGGATCCGGGACGGGGATGGGGAGCGGCGTGGTCGCCGGAGCGCCGCCCGAGGAACCCCCCGACCCCGAGTTGCCACCGTTGCCTTCGTTGCCAGCCCCCGAGGAGCCGCCCGAGCCCGAGTTGCCCCCGCCCGACGTGCCGTTGCCCCCCGGGTCGCCGGTGCCGCCCGAGTGGCCGTTGCCGCCCGAGTTGCCGTTGCCGCCCGAGTGGTTGCCGTTGCCACCGGAGTTGCCGTTGCCGCCCGAGTTGCTGCCCCCGGCGGGTCGATGCGTCGCGCCCGACGTGGTGCCGCCCGGCCCGGCACCGGCGCCCGTCGCCGGGGCGGCGGGCGTGCGGAGCGAAGCCGGTCGCAGGGCCCCCGGGTCGGTCTGCGCCGCCGGTGCCGCCACGAAGGCATCCACGCCCGTGCTCGCGTCGTCGTCCGCGAAGGCCGACCCGAAGAGCGGGCTGGTGCCGATCGGCACGGCGGCGGAGAGCACGCCGGGGTCGCCGAGTTCGACGTCCGGCACCGATCGCTGCGAGCCGCGGCCACCCGACGGATCACTGGAGTGGGTCACCAGCACGAGGACGGAGGTGAGGGCCAGGACGATCGCCAGGAGCAGCGCGAGCGACCACGCGCGTTCGCTGTCGGGCGCGCGAGACGCGCGCGCGAGACCCATGCGAAGCGCTGTCACCATGCCCGTCCCCCTCGTGTCCATTGTGCCGCGCATCAAGGGAGTGTGCCCGGGGCGGCGAGGAATCGAACAGGCACGCGCAGTTCTGCGCAGTTCGCGTCGTTTCTCCGTCCCCTTCTGTCATATTCCGACCATGACGCACACGGCACCGGCTCCCGCAGACCCCTCGTCCTCCCGCACCTCGGTGCCCGTGACCGTGATCCGAGGGGACGGGATCGGCCCCGAGGTGGTCGGCGCGGCCCTGCG
>JAOPYS010000119.1 GCA_025964465.1 Thermoleophilia bacterium | reverse complement strand
GTGGCTCCGACGATCGAGCGAATTCCGCCCTCGATACCGGTCATGAAGCATCCCCCCCAGGAACTCCGGCGCGCCGCGCCGAGACATCGGTTCATCGCCTCGGATGCGTCCATCGTTGCAGCTCGGCCAGCGGCACGGTTTCGTTGAACACGACCGCTGGCGCCGATTCCTCGTCGACCTCGCGGACCCTCCCGCAGCGGCGCGCCCCCGGCCGACCTGCCGGCTGGGCCTCCGGGATGGACGCATCGGGCGCGATCGACCGCGCGCTCGTGCTCCCACTCGTGGATCGCAACGATGACGTCCTCGCGCTCGTCGAACTGGAGCGCCGGGGCGAGGAGACCGTCCGCATCGCGCTGCGACGACCGCTCCCTGCGATCGGCTAGGCCGCGTCGCGCAGCACCGGGACGAAGTCGGCCGCGCGCTCGGCCAGCCCGCCGTGCCCCTGCGCCTTCGAGATCCAGCTGAACATCGGCCACTTCGCGAGGTCGGGGTCGCGGCCCATCATGCGGGTGCGGTCCACCGCATTGGCGGCGATGTCGTCGACGCGCCACGAGACCTTCGCGGCCTGGCCGGGGACCCAGCCGCGCTGCGCCGGGGCGACGGTCAGGCCCCACCCCATCCGCACGAGCATCGTCGCGCCGTACGCGGCGCCGGCGCCGGCGGCCGCCGCCAGCAGCGGGTTCGACAGGTCGCGCGTGTGCTCGTTGGTGCGAGCGAGCAGGCCGGCCGCCGCCAAGGTGACCGCGGCGCCCGCGATGATCCGCGTGGGCCAGCCCGCGCCGCGGTACGCGAGCGTTGAGTGGTCGTGCGCGGTCACGTCGATGATCCGGTCCATCACCGAGCACGAGGCGATGCCGGCCACGCCGAACCCGACGGCGGTGCCGACGCCGATGGCGAGGTTCGAGGGCGCACCCGCGGGCGCGCCTGCAGCAGCGACGGAAGTCATCCCGTGGTCCTGAGGTCCCGACGGACCGTCCCGGACCCGTCACCCGGTCATCGTCGACCGCGGCGCGACCGTCTCAGCCGAAGCGACCCTCGAGGTAGCGCACGAGCGGGCCGACGTCCACGGGGCCACCCGTGATGCGCTCGACGAACTGGCGCCCGGTGAAAGCGGAGCCGTGGCGGTACACGTGCTCGTCGAACCACGCGACGATCGGGGCGAACTCACCCGCACGCAGCAGGTCGTCCCAGTTGGGGATGTCGCGCCGCGCGGCCTCCGTGAACTGGGCCGCGTACACGTTGCCGAGGGTGTAGGTCGGGAAGTACCCGAACAGCCCGCTCGACCAGTGCACGTCCTGCAGCACGCCTTCGCGGTTGCTGCTCGGGCGCAGCCCGAACCAGCGGTCGAACGCGTCGCCCCACGCCTCGGGCAGGTCGCGCACGGCGAGGTCGCCGTTGACGAGCGCGCGCTCCAGCTCGAACCGCACGGCGAGATGCAGGTTGTAGCTGAGCTCGTCCGCCTCGACGCGGATGAACGAGCGCTTGGCGGTGTTGACCTGGCGCACGAACGCGTCGAGGTCGACGCCCTTCGTCGCGTCCGGGAAGACCTCCTGCAGGCGCGGGTACCAGAACTCCCAGAACGGGCGGCTGCGCCCGATGACGTTCTCGTAGCCGCGGCTCTGGCTCTCGTGCATCCCGAGCCCGGGCGCCGCGGCGACTGTCGCCGGCAGCCCGAGGCGGTCGAAACTCTGGTCGTAGATGCCGTGGCCGGCCTCGTGGATCGTGCCGAACAGCGAGCACGGCAGCCAGTGCTCGTCGTACCGCGTGGTCAGGCGCGTGTCGAACTGCCCGATGCCGGAGCAGAACGGATGCGTGGTGACGTCGAGGCGCCCGGCGTCGAAGTCGAAGCCCATGCGCGCCACGACCTCGCGCCCGAACAGCTCCTGCCCCTCCGCGTGCCAGCTGCGCTCGAGCACGGACGTGTCCGGCTCGGGCTGCTGGTCGAGCAGGCGGTTGATCGGCTCGCGCAGCGACTCGAACATCGGCTCGACGTCCGCGGCGCGGCTGCCCTGCTCGTACAGGTCGTGCAGCGCGTCGTAGGGCTCGGCCTCGTACCCGAGGTGGTCGGCCGCCTCGCGCGCCAACGTCACGAGTCGCTCGAGCACGGGCGCGAAGGCCTCGAAGTCGTCGTTCTCGCGCGCGGTCTGCCACGCCGCGTAGCCCTCGCTCGACGCCTCGCTGCTCGCCCGAACGTGCTCGGCGGGCAGCTTGGTCGACAGCTCGAAGTCGCGGCGCGACACGCGCGCGTCGGGCCCGTCGGGGTCGACGTCCTCCACGGCGGCGATGAGCGCGTCCAGCTCCGGGGAGGTGCGGCGCTCGTGCAGCACGGTGGACAGCAGCCCCATCGCGCGACCGCGCCCGGCCGCGCCCTTCGGCGGCAGCTTCGTCTGCTGGTCCCAGCCCAGCAGCGCCATCGACGAGCCGAGGTCGCGCAGGTCGCGGACGTGCCCGCGCAGCGCACGGTGCGCATCGGTGACCTCGTCGTCGATGAGCCAGGAGTTTCCGGAAGGTGCCGTCGTATGCATGCCCGCGAGCCTATCGCGCCGCGGGTCGGAGAGGGCGCGTCAGGACGCCGCTCCGGCGGACGGCTCGCCCGTGGCGGGATGCGGCGGCTCGTGCGTCACCTTGCGCTTCCACACCGCGAGGATGCGCGGGTAGACCGTGGCGCGCCCGAGCACGAACGAGAACCAGCCGATGAACACGCCGGCGACGTCGTCGACGAGGAAGTGCCAGCCGAAGTACGACGTGGAGATCGTCACCGGCACGAGGTACACCACCGTCACCCACATGAGTTCGCGCTGGCGGTAGTAGCGCATGAGCATGATCACGGCGACGACGATGCCGACGTGGAGGCTGGCGAACCCGGCGATCCCGCCGACCTTGTCCTCGCCGAGGTTGTCGGCCATCAGGTCGAAGCGGTGCCGCTCCAGGGAGTGCTGCACGCGTGCCACGTTGGTGGGCGGCAGGTCGGCGAACAGGCGCGAGCGCGTGGCGAAGGGGCCGAGGGTCGGGATGGCGTAGTAGGAGGCCGTGCCGAGGATCCACGACCACATGTAGGTCGCGACGAAGACGTAGGCCTCGCGCATGCGCTCCACGAAGGCCAGCGCCACCGACACGGTGATCGCGACGAGCGGGATGTAGATGAGGTAGATCCAGCTGAGGAACTGCGCCATCCAGCCGCGGCCGAGCAGGTCGTGCAGCACGGTCGCGGGCTCGTGGCCGAACATCAGCCATCGGTCGAGCGACAGCAGCTCCTGGTCGTAGCTGCGGTAGTTGATGAGCGAGACGTCGCTCTTGAGGTTGCGGTAGGCGAGGTACGTGAAGGCGAAGCTCATGAAGCCGATCACGGCGAGCGTGAGGCGCTTCCACCACCACCGCTCGCGGAAGATCGTCACCGAGGCGCGCACCGGGTTGCCCTGCGTGCCGCCGCGCCACATCAGCACGGCGCGTCGCAGCGAGTCGAGGTAGGCGAACAGCACCATGAGCAGCACGGGCCCGATCATGCGGCGCCCGAGCAGCGTGCCTTCGGGGTCGCGGATCGGCACGCCGATGTGCACGGCGACGGCCTGCGCGATGCCGAGGAAGGCGAGGGTGAGCCCCACGCACGTGACCACGTGCGGATAGGTGTAGGCGAGCCGTCCCGCGGCGCGGACGAGCCGCACGATGCGCGAGCGACGCTCGGGGCGTGCGGGCGTGGGCGCGGCGGCAGCGGGGAGGGTGTGGGCGTGGGCGTCGGGCATGGCGGCAGGACGGGGGAATGCCGATTGTAACGCCGTCCCTGTGCCGTGCCCCGCACCCGGGAGCCGAATGGGCCGCGACCGGCCAGCGCATGGGAGCGACGCGCGCCGACCGTGCGATGGTCCAGAATACGGCCCGTGGGGAGCATGATGGGGAGCATGGTCGACGGGTTGCTGGTGCACGGCTTGCGCGTGCTCGAACGCCTGTACCCGATGCCGAGCCGCCTGGGCGCCCCGCTGCCGCCCGAACGACGCCCGCGCGTCGATGCCGACCCGGTGGTGTTGATCGGCGGCTTCGCCAACAGCGTCGAGGGCTGGAGCGAGTGGAAACGGTCGCTCGAGCTCGACGGGTTCCAGGTGTTCGCGTTCGACCCGCCCACCTTCGGGCTGGGGGACATGGAGGCGTCGGCACGCGCGGTGGCTGCGTTCATCGCAGAGGTGCGCAGGAAGACGGGGCGGCGCCGCGTCGACGTGGTCGGGTTCTCGGAGGGTGGGGTACTCGCACGCATGGTCGTCGCGCGGTTGGGTGGGCTGGGCTGGATCGACCGCCTCGTGTCGCTCGCGTCACCGCACGGCGGCGTCCCCTACGGCGGGCTCCACGACGCGCTGCGGGCACTGCCGCTGCTCGGAGGGGGCGTTCCGCAGGCGTTGACGCAGCTGCTCGAGGGCAGCGCGCTGCTGCGAGGCGTGGAGCTCGACGACCGGGCCCTGCGCCTGGGCGATGCGAGCGGCCGCCGCGATCCGCGCGCACCGCGTTACGCGTCGATCTTCTCGCGGACGTTCGACTTCATCACCTCGCCGATGAGCGCGTGGCTGCCGGGCGCGCTCAACCTCCCCGTCGCCAGCGACGGCACGCACGGGCTCGGCCCCAACCACTTCCAGATGTACCACACCAGCGACCGCGCCTACGCAGTGGCACGCACGCTGCTGCTCGACGAGCCCGACGCCACCGCGGTGGCTGAGGCAGGCGTGGTCGGCCGGGTGAACTGACCGCGTGATGTTGGGTCCGCTCATCGGACCCAACGTCACGCGCAACGGAGCACGGCGCGATGCGGGTCAGGGGTAGCCGACCTTGACGAGCGCCTCGCCGCAGGTGGTGCCGTGTGGCGTGCCGAGGACGCAGGTCGCGTGCGCCGCGCCTGCGACGCTGTCGCCCTCGGTCAGGCAGAGGAACGTGATGCCGACGGCGGCCAGCAGCAGGGCGAGGCGCAGCGTCGGGCGGCGGCGTTGCCGCCTCGGTCGCGCGGCGTGGCGTCGCGCCGGCAGTGCGGGCGGCGCGGTGATGGTCGATGCGTGTGCGGTCATGGCGGTCGAGCCTCCACGGTGCGGATGCGACGAGCGGCCTGGGCCGTTCGTCCCGTCACCCGTGTTCTAGCCACGCCGTGTGAAGGGGACGTGAAGGGACGGGGAGCGTCCCGTGAAGCTCGGCCCGTCAGGGCAGGCGCTCGAGCGGCGCGAACGACAGCATCATCCGCCGCTCCGAGCCGTCCTCGAAGCGGATCACGGCCATGTCGCCGCCGTCGCTCTGCAGCACGATGCCCTCGCCGAAGCTGGCGTGGCGCACGCGGTCGCCCACCGACAGCGCCGGCCCGGGCGCACCCTTCGCGGCCTTGGGCCCCGCGGCGCCGCCACCGCTGCCGAACAGGGTGCCGCTGTTGCCCGACACGCTCGTGCCGTCGGACGAGCCCCAGCCCTTGGAGCCGGCCCCGGACCCGGAGCTCGGACGCGCGCCGAAGGTCGCGCCGAACTCGTCGCCGCTGCTGCCGCGCCGGGCGCCGCCCTTGGCTGCACCCCCGCCGCGCGACTGCTTCCACCCGCTCGCCCCGAACGCCGTGCCACCTTCGTCGCCGCTGCCGCCGCTGCGGCCCCAGCCACCGGACGTGCCGCCCCAACTGGCACCGCCCGACTCCCACCGCGCAGGGTCGGCCGCGCGCTCGTCGCGCTGCACGTGCTCGTCGGGCAACTCGTCCAGGAACCGGCTCGGCACGTTGTACTGGCGCCGCCCGAAGACGCTGCGCGAGTTCGCGTGCACCAGCGTCAACAGCTCGCGCGCCCGCGTGATGCCGACGTAGGCGAGGCGCCGCTCCTCCTCCACGTCACCGTCCTGGATGGACCGCGAGTGCGGGAAGAGCCCCTCCTCCATCCCCGTGACGAACACCACCGGGTACTCGAGCCCCTTGGCGTTGTGGATCGTCATCAGCGTGATCTGGCCGCCGGCCGTGTCCAGCGCGTCGCCCTGCGCCTGCAACTGCAGGGCCTGGAGGAACTCGGCGAGCGTCGTCCCGCCCGCGTTGGCCGCGTCGAACTCGCGCGCCACGTTGACGAACTCGCCGAGGTTCTCGAGGCGGCCCTGCGCCTCGATCGTGTCCTCCACCTGCAGCGCGCTGAGGATGCCCGTGCGCTCGTAGACGTGCTCGATGGTGGCGGCGACGCTCGTGGACGCGACGGAGAACTCGCGCATCGAATCCAGCAGCGCCGTGAAGTCCTCGAGCTTCTTGAGCGTGCCCGCGTTGAGCGAGCCCTCCATGTTGGCCTGGCGCACGGCGTCGGCGAGCGTCTCGCCGTAGGTGTCTGCGTAGTTGCGCAGCTTGGCGACGGTCGTGTCGCCGATGCCGCGCTTGGGGACGTTGACGATGCGCTGGAGCGAGAGCGAGTCCTGCGGGTTGACGAGCACCTGCAGGTAGCCGACCGCGTCCTTGATCTCCGCGCGCTCGTAGAACTTGGGGCCGCCGATCACCTGGTAGGGGCGCCCGGAGCGGGTGAGCAGGTCCTCCAGCACGCGGCTCTGCGCGTTGGTGCGGTAGAAGACCGCGATGTCGCCGTGGGAGCGACCGTCCTGCATGGCGGCCTCGATCTGCCCGACGACATAGCGCGCCTCCGCGTGCTCGTCCTCCACCGAGACGACGCGCACGAGCTCGCCCTCGCCGAGCACGGCCTTGAGCTCCTTGTCGAGGCGCTGCTCGTTGCAGCGCACGACGGCGTTGGCGGCCTCGAGGATGTGGGAGGTCGAGCGGTAGTTGAGGTCGAGCACGACGGTGCGTGCGTCGGGGAAGTCGTCGGTGAAGCTCGTGATGTTGCGGATGTCGGCGCCGCGCCACGAGTAGATGGACTGGTCGGCGTCGCCCACGCACATGATGTTGTGGTGGGTGCCGGCGAGCGCGCGCAGCATGCGGTACTGGGCGTGGTTGGTGTCCTGGTACTCGTCCACCATGAGGAAGCGGAACCGGCGCTGCCAGTGGTCGCGGATGTCGTCGTGCTGCTCGAGCAGGCCCACCGTGAGGCGGATCATGTCGTCGAAGTCCATCGCGTTGTTCTCGCGCAGGCGACGGTCGTAGAGCTCGAAGACGTCGGCGACCGTCTCCTCCGAGAAGCTGCCGACGAGCTGGCGGTACTCCTCCGGCCCCTGCAGCGCGTTCTTGGCGTTGGAGATCGCGTGGTGGATGGCGGCGGGCGCGAACTGCTTGGGATCCTTGTCGAGGGACTCGAGGCACTGCTTGACGAGGCGGACCTGGTCGCCCTGGTCGTAGATCGTGAAGCTCGAGGTGTAGCCCAGGCGCGTGGCCTCGCGGCGCAGGAAGCGCGCGCAGGCGGCGTGGAAGGTCATCACCCACATGTGCTCGGCGCGCTCGCCGACGAGCTGGCGGACGCGCTCACGCATCTCGGCGGCGGCCTTGTTCGTGAAGGTGATCGCGAGGATCTCCTGGGGGCGCGCGTGCGGGTGGCCACCGGCGCCGACGTCGTCGAGCAGGTGCGCGATGCGGCGGGTGAGCACGCGCGTCTTGCCGGAGCCGGCGCCGGCCACGACGAGGAGGGGGCCCGTGACGTGGGTGACCGCCTCGAGCTGCGAGTCGTTGAGGTCCTGCAGCCAGTGGGCGTCGGAACGGGCGGTCGGCGGGGCGGGCGGCATGGAGCCATCCTATCGCGCCGCGGGGCGCGTCACCGCGGGTGCGGCCCGCCCCTTCGGGTGCACATGTGACCCGCTTACCGGGACAAAGTTGCACCTCAGGCTTGCGGCGCGCGACCGATCCGCCCCGAGTGCACTTGTGTCCCGCCTATCGGGACATGACTGCGCCTCAAGCCTGCGGCGCGCGACCCACTGGCACGACGGTGCCGCCGTCCAGGCGGGGGCGCGCGCGGGTGAGGGCGTGCAGGAGCGGGGGGCCGCCGACGATGGTGAACGCGGTGGTGAAGACGACGTGGGTGATCGTGAATGCGGCGCCGAGCAGGAGCGCGGCGGTGGGGCTGGTGTGGAGGGTGATGGCGCTCGGCACGGTGACGATGACGTCGTAGGCGAGCGTGCAGGCGGGTGCGGTGACGCCGAGCACGAGGGCGCCACGCGGGGCGAACCAGTCGGTGCGACGGGTCGCCGGGCCGAGTGCGCCGCCGACGAGTGCGACGAGGACGTACGCCACGACCTGCCAGACGGTCCACGGACCGAGGCCGCCCGCGACGGAGGACCCGATGATCGCGACGAGCGCGACGGCGACGCCGGTGCGGGCACCGAGGGCGAGTGCGGCACACAGCACGACGGTCGTGGTCGCCTCCACGCTGGCGATCGGCACGATCACGTTGAAGGCGGAGGCGGTCACCCCGAGCACGGTGACGAGGGCGACGCGGCTGGCGTCGGCGACGCTGTGCATCGACCAGCGCCACGCGGCTGCGGCGAGCGCGACGCCGGCGAGCAGGAGCAGGGCGGCGTTCACGGGCGCACCTCCGATTGGCGCGGCGCGGCGGGCGGCGCGGCGTCGACGACGTGCCCGCCCGAATCGCGCGCGACGGCCACGAGCGAGGGACCGGTGCGCAGGTCGAGCCGCAGGCGGTGCGTGGCGATGGCCGCGGCGAGCGCCGGGTCGTGCGTCGCGACGAGCACGACGCCGCCGGCTGCGGCGTGTGCGAGCACGTGGCACGCAACCCAGCGTCGCGCGGCGGAGTCCATGCCGCGCGTGGGCTCGTCGAGCAGCCAGACGGGCGGGCGGTGCGAGGTCGCGACCACGAGCGCGAGGCGTTGGCGTTCGCCGACGCTGAGCTCGGAGGGGTGTGCGTCGAGGCGGTCGGCGAGGCCGGCGGCGGCGAGCGCGGCGTGCGCGGGTGCGGGGTCGAGGCCGAGCCGACGTGGGGTCTCCTCCAGCGCGTGTCGCACGGTCCGACCCGGCAGCAGGGCCCCGGCGCCCTGCGACAGGAACGCGACCTGGCGAGCGGATGCGCCCACGTCGCCGCGCACCACGCCATCCACGAGCACGCGGCCGGGCGCGTCGTGGAGGCCGCGGATCGAGCGCATGATCGTGGACTTGCCGGTGCCGTTGGGGCCCTCGAGCGTGACGATCGAGCGGGGCGGCAGCGCCACCTCGACGCCGCGCAGGAGCGTGCGCGCCCCCACGTCGCGCGGCGCGCCGACGACGACGCGGTCGAAGGCGAACGCGAGCCGCGGGCGCGCGCCGCGGTCGACGGGCGCCGGGACGAGGCCGGCGTAGGCATCGACGAGCAGCCCGGGCGCGGCCTGCGCCAGGTGCGCCGGCGGCACGTCGGCGACGATGCGCCCGCCGTGCACGACGACGACGCGATCGGCCCGCGTGAGCAGGTGCTCGAGCCGGTGCTCGGCCACCAGCACGGCGATGCCGAGGTCGCGGCGGACGCCGTCGACCGCGTCCCAGAAGCGCGCCTCGCTCGTCGCGTCGACCTGCGACGTGGGCTCGTCCAGCACGAGGAGCGCTGGCTCGAGGGCGATGGCCGCGGCGAGCAGCACGCGCTGCAGCTCGCCGCCGC
>JAOPYS010000112.1 GCA_025964465.1 Thermoleophilia bacterium | reverse complement strand
CCGTGCTCGAGCGGGCAAGTGCGCGCGAGACCGCGGCGCGGGTGGCGGGCGGCGCGGTGGCGCAGCTGCTGCTGGCGCAGCTCGGCGTTCGGGTGCGCGGGTTCGTGCGCCAGGTCGGCGCGGCGCGGGTGGAGGGCGACGCCCCGGACGAGGCGAGCGCGGCGTGGACGACCCTCGACGAGGCGCAGCTGCGCACCTTCGACCCGGAGGTCGACGCGCGGATGGCCGCGGAGGTCGACGCGGCGCGCGCGGCCAAGGACACGCTCGGGGGTGCCGTCGAGGTGGTGGCCTGGGGCCTGCCGCCCGGGGTGGGCGGCTACACGACCGGGGCGTCGCGGCTGGATGGGCGCCTCGCGGGGGCGGCGCTCGCCGTGCACGCGATGAAGGCCGTGTCGATCGGCGACGGGGAGGGCCTGGCCGGGCTGCTCGGTTCCGAGGTGCACGACGAGATGGCGCCGGCGGCCGACGCGACGGGTGCGGTGGGCGCCGTCGGTGGCGACCAGGGCATGGGCGTGACGCGGCGCACCAACCGCGCCGGCGGGATCGAGGGCGGCATGACCAACGGCGCGCCCGTGGTGGTGCGCGTGGTGATGAAGCCGCTGCCCACGCTGATGCGACCGCTCGGGACGGTGGACCTGTCCACGGGCGCGGCAGCGGTCGCCCACGCCGAGCGCAGCGACACGTGTGCGATCGCCGCGGCGGCCATCGCGCTCGAGGCGGCGGTGGCGCTGGAGGTGGCGCGCGTGCTGCGCGAGCAGTTCGGGGCGCAGGCGCTCGTGGACGTGCTCGACGCGTTCGGGCGCTACTGCGACCGGGTGCGGTATCCGCATCGCGCCGCGGTGGAACTGTCGTGACCGCCAGCGGCGCGTGGACGCTAACGACGGCACCCGGCCGCGTCGGGTCCTGCGGGGCCGGCATGATGCACGCGTGACCACCGGATCCCGCGCGTCGATCGAGTTCGACCCCACTGCCCCCGCCGCCGTGCGCATCGTGCTGGTCGGGTTCATGGGGGCGGGCAAGACCTCCCTCGCCGAGCGGTGGGCCACGAGCGGCGGCGCGGTGCTGTGGTTCGACTCCGACCGCGCGGTGCTGGCCGAGCTCGGCTGCGACAGCGTCGAGGCGGCGTTCGCCGAACACGGGGAGGCGCGCTTCCGCGAGGTCGAGCGCGAGGTCGTCCTGGCGCGGGCGCAGCCGCTCGCGCGCGGCGTCGAGGTGTGGTCGCTCGGGGGCGGGTCGCTCCAGCACGCGGACGTGCGCGGCGCGATCTCCGACGCCTGCGTCGTGTGGCTCGATGCGCCCGCCGAGCTGTTGTGGGACCGCGTCGCCGGCAGCGACCGGCCGCTCGCGCGCGACCGCGCCGCGTTCTGCGCACTGCACGCCGGGCGGGAGGAGCTGTACGCGTCCGTCTCGACCGTGCGGGTCGACGCCACGCGGCCGATCGACGAACTGGGGCTCGGTCGCCTGCTCTCCGAGTACCTGCCGCCGTCGTGGTTCGGGTCCGGGCTCGCCGTCGGCGCGGGGCTGCTGGACCGGGTGGAGGACATCTGCGCGCTGCACGACGGGCCGGTGGCGATCGTGGCCGATCGCGCCGTCGACCACATCGCGGACGCCGCGCGCGAACGGCTCGAGCGCGCCGGGCACGTCGTCGCCTGTGACACGCGGCTGCCGATGGGCGAGTTCAACAAGCAGCTCGCCACCGTCGAGGGCGTGCTCGCGCAGTGGGCGGGGGCGGCGCTGCACCGCGGGTCGACGATCCTGGCGATCGGCGGCGGCACCTTGCTCGACGCCACCGGGTTCGCGGCGTCGATCTACCAGCGCGGCATCGACTGGGTGTCGGTGCCGACCACGCTCGTCAGCCAGGTGGATGCGGGCATCGGCGGCAAGACCGGCGTCAACCTCGGGGTGGCCAAGAACGTCGTCGGTACCGTGCACATGCCGCGTGCCACGCTCATCGACTCGACCGTCATCGCGTCGCTGCCGGAGGACGCCATCCGCGACGGGTTCGTGGAGGCGGCGAAGACAGCGATGCTCGCGGGTGACTGGCTGCTCGAGCGGGCGCGCACGGCGGCGCAGGCCGGCTCGGCCGAGCGGGGCGATGCGTGGTTGCCGCTCGTGGAGGGGTGCGCGGGCTACAAGGACGCGGTCGTGGCGGAGGACCCCTTCGACACGGACGGCATCCGCGCGCAGCTGAACCTCGGGCACACGCTGGCCCATGCGATCGAGGCGGCGACGGGCGGCGCGGTGACGCACGGCGCGGCGGTGGCGATCGGCACGCACGCGGCGCTGCGGCTCAGCGAACTGGTGCTCGACGCGCCGGCCAGCTCGGTGGAGACGTGGCGGGAGCTGTGCGCGCAGCTGGGCATCGTCACCTCCTCGCCGCTCTCGTGGGACGAGCTGGAACCTTTCCTCGCGCTCGACAAGAAGCGCGATTCGCGGGGCCTCGGGTGGGTGCTGCTCGAGGGCGTCGGTGAGCCGGTGACCGGCGTGCGCCTGCCCGTCGAGGCGGCGCGACGCGTGTGGGACGAGTGCATCCGCGTGGGGGAGGGCGACCGGCCCGGCGAGGGCGCCCCCGTCGAGACGGCGAGCCCGCGGCACCCGCGCGTGCTGGTGCTGTTCGGCGTGAACCTCGGCCAGCTCGGCGTGCGCGACGCGGCGCACTA
Source organism: Thermoleophilia bacterium (assembly GCA_025964465.1). Classification (GTDB taxonomy): domain Bacteria; phylum Actinomycetota; class Thermoleophilia; order Gaiellales; family SKUG01; genus JAGQUL01. The sequence goes on along the minus strand of JAOPYS010000112.1, from coordinate 3,021 downwards.
CGGCGCGCAGACGCTGCCGGAGCTCGTGCACGACGTGGAGATGTGGGCGGCGGCCGAGGGCCTGGTCGCCGACTGCCGGCAGACCGACAGCCTCGAGCGTTTCGTGCACGCCCTGCACGAGGCGCGACTGCGCCACCACGCGGTGATCGTCAACCCGGGCGCGTGGACCCACCACGAGCTCGCCATCCACGACGCCCTCGAGCCCCTGTCGGTGCCGCGCGTCGAGGTGCACCTGTCCGACGTCGACGCCCGCGAGGAGTGGCGCCGCACGAGCGTCATCCGCCCCGTCGTCGACCACGTCGTCTCCGGCCGCGGCGCCGACGGCTACCGCGACGCCCTGCGCTGGATCGCCACCCGCCTGCGCGGCTGACACGCGCGCGCCACGTGCTCCCCTGATCGCCGCGCTGCGCGCGGCGTGTGCACGGCGTCCTGCGCAGCAGGACGCGATGGGGCGGAGCCACCGGCCCGCCGGCGCATGCGCTGCACATTGTGCTCACTGGACGAGCATGGTGTGCAACGCATACGAGGGAGAGGGGGCTGTTTCCGCATGCGTTGCACATGCTGCTCACCAGACGAGCATGGTGTGCAACGCATACGTGATCGTCACGAAGACGTGCACCACTTGTCACGAAGGCGCCGGACTCCGGATCCCGCCGGGCCGACGTACCGGCATGGTCGCTCCACGGACACCACTCCTCGCTTCGGACGCCGGCTTGGATGCCCTCGTCTCGCGCCTCGCCACGGCACAGGAAGGCGTGATCACGCGAGCCCAGCTGCGCTCGTTCGGGCTTAGTGACGCCGCGATCACGGCCCGCGTTCGCGCGGGGCGGCTCCACCGGATCCACCCCGGCGTGTACGCAGTTGGGCACGCCGCGCCGTCCCGGCGCGGAAGACAGGTAGCCGCGCTGCTCTCCTGCGGCGAGCCCTCGGCGATCGCGCGCCGGACGGCGCTCGAGGTGTGGGGTGCGTGGCGGGCGACAGAGCGCCCGATCGACGTCGTGGTGAACCGGCGGACCAGGCCGCGCGACGGATTGCTCATCCACCACACCCGCGTGCTCGAGCCGATCGACGTGGCCCACCGCAGCGGCGTCAGGGTCACCACCGTCGCCCGCACGCTCGTGGACCTCGCACTCGAGCTCGACGCCCTCCAGCTCGCGAACGTGATCCACGAGCTCGAGCATCGGCGGCTGTTCCGCGAGGAGGAGTTCGTGGCGTGCATCGAGCGGATGCAGGCGAGCGTCGGCACGCCAGTTGCACTGACCGCGCTCGAGATGCGCCACATCGGGAGCGCCGGCACCAGGAGCGAGCTGGAGCGACGTGTCCGCGCACTGCTGGTGGAACTGGGGCTCGAGCTTCCCGAGGCCAACGTGCGCGTGCGGACCCCGATCGGTTGGCTCGAGGTCGACAACGCGTGGCGATCCGCGTCCGTCTACCTCGAGGTCGACGGGCCTCCGCACGCCCGGCAGCGTTCGCGCAACTCCGATCGCGACCGACGCATCGGCCTGCGCGCCGTGGGCTGGCGCGAGGTGCGGGTCGGCTACTTGGAACTCGACCTGGACCGGGCCGGAGTCGCCCGCCGCCTGCTGGCCACGCTTCCTCGCGCCGCCGCCGGAGCGTAGGATCGGCGTCATGAATCCTCCGCCCCCCATCGCCTCGCCCGTCGACACCAGCCACCGCGTGGAGCGCGTGCGCGACGCGATCGCATCCAACGGCTGGGCCGGGCTCGTCGTGCTGGACGCTGCCGACGTGCGCTGGCTGACCGGCCTCGACTCGAGCAACGCCGCCGTGGTCGTGACGCCCGACCGCACGGTCGTCGCCACCGACTTCCGCTACGTCGCCGCCGCCGAGGCGCTCGGGCTGGAGGTCGCGAGGATCGAGCAGTCGATGTGGCAGGACCTGGGCCGCGTCGCCGGGGGCCTCGCCGCCGGCGGGTCGCTCGCCTACCCGCCCGCCGGGCTCTCGCACCGCGCCTTCCTGCAGTTCACCGACGCGCTGCCGGACTCCGTCTCGCTGCGCGCCGCGGATGGCGTGGTGGCGAAGCTGCGGGTGATCAAGGACGCAGCCGAGATCGCACACGTGCGCGCCGCGGCGCAGCTGCTGGACGGCGCCTACGCCCTCGTCGCCGAGATGGGCCTCGAGGGCCGCACGGAGGCGGAGGTGGCCTGGGCCATCGAGCGCAACCTGCGCGAGCGCGGCGCCAGCGCCCTCAGCTTCGAATCGATCGTGGCCGGGGGCGAGCACGGCGCGCGCCCGCACCACTCGCCGACCGACACGGCCATCCCCACCGACACGCTCGTCACTGTCGACATCGGCTGCGTCGTGGACGGTTACTGCTCCGACTGCACGCGCACCTTCGCGGTGGGCGACCCCGGCCCCGAGCTGCGCGAGGCGTACGACCTGACCCTGCGCGCGCAGGTGGCGTCGCTCGACGCCGTGCGCCCCGGCGCCCACGGGCGCGACATCGACGCGGTGGCGCGTGACCTGATCGCCGCAGAGGGTCACGGCGACCACTTCGGCCATGGCCTGGGGCACGGCGTCGGCATGGAGATACACGAGGCGCCGCGCCTGTCGCGCACCAGCGAGGACGTGCTCGAGGTGGGCATGGTCGTCACGGTCGAGCCGGGCGTGTACCTGCCCGGCATCGGTGGCGTGCGCATCGAGGACCTCGTCGTGGTGACGCAGGACGGCAACGAGGTGCTCACGCACTTCACCAAGGAGCTCGTGACCGCCTGAGCCGCGGTCGCCCGTCGTCGTCACAAACCTAGGTAGTCGCCGGATGGTGGCGTCCCCGGACCGGATGTAACACGGACCCGAGGACGAAATCGCGCCAGGGACGGCGTCACCACCAGGACGGGACGAACGACGATGAAGGTCACGCACGCACACGCACCCCAGCACACCCCCACGACGACGCACGGTGCCGGCGGCGCGCACCGCCCGGCGCCGGGGACCGCACCCTCACGGGCGCAGGGGCCACGACAGGCCCAGGACGGAGCGCACCAGCCGCGAGGCGGCGCTGCT
>JAOPYS010000110.1 GCA_025964465.1 Thermoleophilia bacterium | reverse complement strand
TCGGCGCGGATGCCGTCGATGCGCAGGCGCAGCATGCCGCCCTCGTCGTACTGCTCGAGGCAGGTGGCGACGACGACGACGTCGCCGGCGCGCTGCCACTGCACGAGCGAGTGCACCGTGCGCAGGTCGAGCGGCGAGAAGTACATCGTGTCGGCGCCGACCCGCTCGAAGCTCGGGTCCGGGAGCATGCTCGGCATGTCGGCGCGCTCGAGCGCGGCGGCGTCGGCGTCGTCGACCGCGAGGTCGCGCATCCGGCGCTCCTCCGGCACGACGGCCAGGAACCAGCCGTCGACGACGGTCGCGTCGACCCGGTCGCCCTCCTCGAAGGCGATCGTCACGCGGCCCGAGGTGGCGGGGGCCTGCCCCGAGAATGCGCGGCGCGGACCGAGCAGGTGCTCGTGGATCGTGACCTTGCCGTCGACGGTGCGCCACGCGGTGCGGGCACGCGTCGAGTCGCGCTCGTGCCAGGGCTGGCGCACGCGCTCGGCCTGGATCACGGCGGTGTACGCGCTCGCACCGGTGCCGGTGACGTCCTCCTCCGCGGGCCACGGGCTGTCGACGTCGTAGGAGACGAGCACGTAGGCCTGGTCGCCGACCTCGACGGCGTCGCGGACGCGAACGCTGTCACCGATCACGGGCAGGTGCGGGCGCAGCTGCACCTCACGCTCCACCCAGTCGTCGATGAGGGGGCGCCAGGCGGACGGGGGGTGCTCTGAGCTCACAGGACGTGCTCCAATCCAACTTCGAGGCCACTGAATTCGCTGATGCGGGACGCGGCGAGCGCGACCCCCGCGGCATAGCAGGAACGATCGATCGCATCGTGGCGGATGGTCACGACCTCGCCCGGGGCCCCGAACACGACCTCCTGGTGGGCGGTCGCGCCGGGAAGGCGCAGTGCGTGCACGGGCACGCCCTCGACGAGTTCGCCGCGGGCGGGGTCGTCTCCTGCGCGGGCGGCTGCGGAAGACGGCTCGAGGCCGGCGGCGCGGCGCGCGGCGGCGATGAGCCCGGCGGTGTGCACGGCGGTGCCGCTGGGGCTGTCGCGCTTGCCGTCGTGGTGCGTCTCGACGATCTCGGCGTCGGGGAAGTGCGCGGCCATCGTGGCGGCGAGGCGCATCGCGAGCACCGCGCCGATGGAGAAGTTCGGCACGTGCAGCAGGCCGCGGTGCACGGCGGCGAAGCGCTCGCCGAAGGATTCCAGCTGCCCGGGCTGGAAGCCGGTGGCGCCGACGACGGCGTGCAGCTCGTGGGCGACGGCGAGCTGCAGGTGCTCGAGCGCCGGCTCGGCGTGGGTGAGGTCGACGAGCACCGTGAGGAGCGGGTCGGCGTCGAGGGCGTCGCGCAGGGTGGCGAACGCGGGGACCCCGTCCGGCAGGGGGCGGGTGGGAGTCGTGGCGACGGAGGGCGCGACGAGCGCGGCGAGCCGGGCGCCGCCCGGGTCGGCGTCGGCGGATGCGTCCCGCGCGGCGAGGGCGTGGGCGACGGCGTTGCCGGTGCGGCCGGTCGCGCCACACAGCACGATGCGCACGGGACCGCTCACGGCGCGACGGCCTCGCGACGGCCCGCGGGCAACAGGCCTGCGTCGGCAGCGCCCGCGCGGACGACGTCGACGTCCTCGGCGACCGCGGCGAGCGAGAGTCCGGCGGGATCGAACAGCTCCTGCGCGAGTGACAGCACGTCCTCCGCGGTGACGGCGCGGATGCGCTCGACGGTGCGCTCGAGCGGCTCGATCGGCATCCCGGTGACCAGCGAGGCGCCGAGGCGGTTGCCGCGCACGGTGGTCGACTCGAGCGAGAGCAGCATGCGGCCCTCGAGGTGCCCCTTCGCGAGGTCGAGCTCCTCCTGCGTCGGGGGCTCGGTGGTGATGCGGTCGAGCTCCGCACGGACGACCTCGAGCACGGTGCCGACGCGGTCCGGGCGGACGCCGACGTAGATCCCGCACTGGCCGGCGTCGGCGTGGTTGGAGAGGAACGAGTAGACGGAGTAGGCGAGGCCGCGACGCTCGCGGATCTCGATGAACAGGCGCGAGCTGGGCGCGTTGCCGAAGATGGTGTCGAGCAGCGCGGCGGCGTGGCGCCGGTCGTCGCTGCGGCGGATGCCACGGCCCACGAGGACGAGGTGCGACTGTTCCGTGTCCTTGGCGCGCAGCTCTGCGGTGGGCACGTGCGGGCCGGGCGCGGTGTCGACCGTCGCCATGTCGGTGCCGTCCGCGGGCACGGACGCCGCGCCGGTGCGCTTGGCCAGGAAGCGGTCGCGGACGAGCTCGACGAACTCGTCGTGGTCGACGGCGCCGGCGGCGCTGACCACGATGTTGCCGGGCGCGTAGTGGTGGGCGTGGAAGCGCGCGAGGTCGCCGCGGCGCGCGGCCTCGATCGATTCGGTGGTGCCGACGATCGGCATGCCGAGCGGGTGGCCCGCGAAGACGAGCTCGTCCGCGAGCTCGTGCACGACGTCGCTGGGCGAGTCCTCGTACATGGCGATCTCTTCGAGGATCACCTCGCGCTCGGAGTCGATGTCGTCGCCGACGAGGGCGGGCGCGAACACCATCTCCCCGAAGGTGTCGAGCGAGGCACCGACGTGGCGGTCCAGCACGCGGGCGTGGACCACGGTGTACTCGCGCGTGGTGGCGGCGTTGACATCGGTGCCGATGCCGTCGAACCAGCGGGAGATGCCCTCGGCGTCGATGCGCTCGTTGCCCTTGAAGAGCAGGTGCTCGAGGAAGTGGGCGTACCCGCGGCAGCCGTCGTTCTCGTCGCGCGACCCGGTGCCGATCCAGGCGCCGAGCGCGGCGGAGCGCACGCCGGGCACGCGCTCCGTCACGACGCGCAGCCCGTCCTCCAGCTCGGTGGTGCGATGCGCGGCGCCGATGGGATGCGAGTCCTGCACCCCGGCACTCTACCGACTATGAGGTAGATGTTGCCGCTGAGCGGCAAGATCTACCTCATAGTCGCTGGGGTGCGGCTGCGTGCGGCTAGGGCGGTACGCAGAACGGGGCCGCACCTTGTGGTGCGACCCCGTTCGGAACTGCGTGGAGCTGTGAGGCTGGATCAGCCCTCGTCGCCACCGCGGAGGCGGAAGCGGAAGCGGCGGCCGCCACCCTCGCCCTCGCCACCCTGGGCGGGTGCATTGTCCTTGCTGCCGGGAGCCGGAGCATCGTTCTGCGCCGGCTTCGGGGCGTCGTTGCGCGGCTCGCGCGGAGCGCGGGCCTCGCTGCTGCCACCCTCGGAGCTGCCGCCCTCGTTGCGCGGGCGTCGCTCGCGCTGCGGGCGATCGCCACGCGGAGCGCGGTCACCACCCTCACGCGGAGCACGCGGCTCGCGGGGCTCGCGAACCTCGCTGCCGTCGCCCTGCACGGGACGGTCGTTGGCGTTCTCGGTGCGCGGGCCTCGGCCCCCGCCGCCGCCCTGCGACCGCTGACCGCCGCCGCCGGAGCCGCCACGGTTGCCGCCGCCGCTGCCGCCACGACCGCC
>JAOPYS010000337.1 GCA_025964465.1 Thermoleophilia bacterium | reverse complement strand
CCGTGCGCCGCCGCCTGCGCCATCATCGCCGCGTCGAGGTGCTCGGTGTGCGGGTCCTGGAACGAGAACAGCACGTCCATCAGGTACGACGCCTGGTCGCCCAGGAAGACCTCCGGGTCGACGATGACGTGCACGTCGCACCAGTTGGCCCACTCCATCGCAAGCGCCCGCAGCGCGGTCGTCTTGCCCGTGCCGGGCTCACCGCGCCACAGCGCCACGCCCTCGATCTCCGACCGCCCCGCGCGCATCGACCGCTCGAGGCTCGCGCGGATGGCGGGGGAGTAGTTGCCCGAGATCTCGTCCCAGGTCGGCGCCTCGATCATCGTCCGCATCGGCCGCGGGCCGTGCATCGACATCGTCCAGAAGTGGATCGGCACACGCGTCTCCTCCCGCGGCAGCCGCTCCTCGCGCAGCGCCCCGTCGAACCAGCGCGCCACCTCGTCCGCCACCGCCGCGGTCGCGCCCGCCACCTGCACGCGCATCACCCCGCCCGCCGTCGAGGCCACCACCTGCGCGAGGGCGTCGTCGCCGCGCCGCACGATCACCTCGCACCCGCCGCGCAGGTCGATCGGCCCGTCGCTGCGCACGAGCTCGAAGCCCGCCGCCTCCAGCTCCTCGACCGTCCACGCGCGACACGGGAACCCCGCGCGTCGTCGGTGCGCGAGTCCGGCTCGGACGGCGAGCACGGTCAGCCAGTCGTCGCCCTTGGCGAGGTCGTAGTGGAGGGCGAGCGGATCTGGGTGAGCTGGCACGCGCGTGGCTCCTCGGGACTGCGATAGGTTCGAACGGACGCATTCCGCCCGCGAAGGAGCCCCATCATGGCGCACAAGGTCACACTCATCCCCGGTGACGGCATCGGACCCGAGCTCACCGAGGCGACGCGCCGCGTCGTGGAGGCCACGGGCGTGGAGATCGAGTGGGACGTGCAGCTCGCCGGCGCCGACGTGATGGACCAGTTCGGGGGCAACCCGCTCCCGCCGCAGGTGCTCGAGTCCATCCGCGCCAACAAGGTCGCGCTCAAGGGCCCGATCACGACCCCCGTGGGCTCCGGGTTCCGCTCCGTGAACGTCGCGCTGCGCAAGGAGCTCGACATGTACGCGCAGGTGCGCCCGGGCAAGAGCTACGAGGGCGTGCGCTCGCGCTTCGAGGACATCGACCTCGTCATCATCCGCGAGAACACCGAGGACCTGTACGCCGGCGTGGAGTACGAGGCCGATTCCGACAACGCCAAGGAGCTCACCACCTGGATCAAGTCCAAGGGTGACAAGTTCCGCTTCGAGGACCACGTCGGCATCTCGATCAAGCCGATCTCGGAGGAGGGCACGCGCCGCGTCGTGCGCTTCGCCTTCGAGTTCGCGCGCGCCAACGGCCGCAAGAAGGTCACCAGCGTGCACAAGGCCAACATCATGAAGCACACCGACGGCCTCTGGCTGCGCGTGTCGGAAGAGGTCGCCGCCGAGTTCCCGGACATCGAGTTCGAGGAGCGCATCATCGACAACATGTGCATGCAGCTCGTGCAGAAGCCCGAGCTGTACGACGTGCTCGTCGCGCCGAACCTCTACGGCGACATCCTCTCCGACCTCGTCGCCGGCCTCGTCGGCGGGCTCGGCATGGCGCCGGGCTCCAACGACGGCGACCACGCGCACGTGTTCGAGCCGGTGCACGGCTCGGCGCCCAAGTACGCCGGCCAGAACAAGGCCAACCCGACCGCGCAGATGCTGAGCGCCGTGATGATGCTGCGCCACCTGGGCGAGACGGACGCGGCCCAGCGCATGGAGGACGCGATCGCCAAGGTCATCGCCGAGGGCAAGGACGTCACGTACGACATGAAGGAAGACCGCAACGATCCGACCGCGGTCGGCACGAGCCAGTTCGCGGACGCCATCATCGAGGTGCTGGGCTCGCGCGTCCCGGCCTGACCCGCACGCGACATCCCGATGTGAAGACGCGAAGGGCGCCCCGAGGGGCGCCCTTCGTCATGGAATGGTGTTCGCTGGTCGCGTGCGTCAGCCGGCCGCCCACAAGGTGGTGCGCCCGACCACCGCGGTGCCGCCCGCGTTCTGCACGGTGACGGAGATGACCGTGCTGCCGAACGGCTCCTGGTTGCCCGGGCAGGCGTGGATCAGGTCGGTCGTCGACAGCGACCCGGTCGTGCCCTTCAGGTGCGTGGTGCGCCAGCGGCTCGACACCGTGTACTGGGTGTAGTGGAACCCGTCGATGCTCTCCTGCGACGGGTCGAACCCCGGGTCGATGCACCCGCTGGAGATCGTCGTGCGCGTGCGCCAGCCGGCATCCGCCGCAGGCGCCGTGAACCCCGTGACCCGCGCGTTCGACACGGCCATGCCGTTGGGCGCGTACGTGACGATGCCCGCCACGCGACCCACCGCGTGCCCGCCGCGGTACAGCGTCGACCTGGCCACGACGGCTGCGTCGGCCGATGCGGCCCCGGCGACCAGGGTGGCGGCGGCGATGAGCAGGACGGGGATCGTGCGAGCGCGGAAGGGGTGCATAGCGCGAGGCTACAGGTCGCTCAAGGCGCCCGCGCCGCCCGCCGATGCGCGGCAGGACCACGACCCAGACCCGGGACCTTCATGCATCGTCGCCTCCGCACGGCCATCCCCGCCGGCGCACTCCTCATCGCCGCCATCGCCGTCGCCCAGCTCGGCGGCGTGAGTGCCGAAGCGCCGACGCAGGACGCAGCGCCGGCCGACGCGCAGGCCGCGACCGTCGGGGGCTTCGCGCCCGCGCAGGTCGCGTCGCCCGGCATCCCCTTCACGCTCGAGGCTGCCGCAGGCGCGCAGGCCGCGGGCACGCCGTCCGGGCTCAGCTGCGGCGCCCAGGGCACCGCCGGCGTCGCGCTGTGCCCGCTGGTCACCGACAACTACAAGGACTGCTTCAACGCAGCGGACTCGGTGCGCGAGAACCGCACCTACGCCCTCGCGCACCAGCTGCAGGTCGCGGGCGGCACCTACATCCTCGCCAACGGGCAGACGAGTGGCCCGGCAGTGACCTTCACGCGCACGGGTGGATCCACGAGCGCCCCGGCGACGATCAAGGTCACCGTGAAGTCCACGTCCACCGCCCTCTACGCGGCCGGCTGGCGGGTGGGGTCGACGACGACCTTCGGGCCCCTGATCGGCCTCAAGGACCCGGCGACCTTCACGGGCGCGAAGGTCGACCTGGTCGCCAAGCGCACGGACGGCACCACGCTGGCGACGTCGTCGATGAACTACAAGCACGAACAGGCGATCTACGACTCCCCCAAGGGCACGCCGGAGTACAACGGCCCCGGCGGCCGCTGGTATGTCAGCGGGCAGTCCACGCCGGTGAACGGCACGTACGGCACGTGGCCCGCCGAGTGCACGACCGCACCGCCCCCGGCCGGCAACCAGGCGCCCAAGCTCGTGTCGGTGACCGTCCCGTCCCTCGTCCACACCCGCTCCGTCACGGTGAAGGTCAACGCCACGGACGACCGCGCCGTGACCGAGATGCGCCTCACCGACGAGAACGGCGTCTGGGACGAATCGTCCTGGAAGCCCTTCGCTGCGACGACGACGGTGACGAGCACGGCGGGGTACGGCTACAAGGGCGTGTACGTGCAGGTTCGCGACGCGAGCAAGGTCACGTCACCCTCGGTCTACACGCAGTACGACTACGAACCGTGAGGCGCGCGCTGCAGGGGGGAGCCGGAGGGGAGTAGGCTGGGCGGCGTTCCAGCGACATTCCCCCACCCCCGAGGAGCGCGACACATGGCCACAGGCCGCAGGAAGATCACCGTCATCGGCGCCGGCAACGTCGGCGCGACCACCGCGCAGCGCCTCGCCGAGCGCGACTACGCCGACGTGGTCCTCGTCGACGTCGTCGACGGGCTCGCGGAGGGCAAGGCCCTCGACATGAACAGCGCCGGCCCCGTCGTCGGCTACGAGCCGTCGATCACGGGCTCGACCAACGACTACTCGCTCACCGCCGGCAGCGACGTCATCGTCATCACGTCGGGCCTGGCCCGCAAGCCCGGCATGAGCCGCGACGACCTGCTGCTCAAGAACACGGAGATCGTCGGCTCGGTCACGAAGGCCGCCGCCGAGGCGAGCCCCGACGCGATCATCGTCGTCGTCTCCAACCCGCTCGACGCGATGTGCCACGTCGCGCTCGACAAGTCCGGGTTCCCGTCCGAGCGCGTGGTCGGCATGGCTGGCGTCCTCGACTCCGCACGCTTCCGCGCGTTCCTCGCGTGGGAGGCCGGCGTGTCCGTGCGCGACGTCACGGGCTTCGTGATGGGCGGCCACGGCGACACCATGGTGCCCGTCGTGTCCAACACCAACATCGCCGGCATCCCGGTGACCGAGCTCATCCCGCAGGACCGCCTCGACTCCATCGTGCAGCGCACCCGCGACGGTGGTGCGGAGGTCGTGAAGCTGCTCAAGACGGGCTCGGCGTACTACGCCCCGAGCGCCGGCGCGGTGGAGATGGTCGACTCGATCATCCTCGACCAGAAGCGCGTGCTGCCCTGCGCGGCCTACCTCACGGGCCAGTACGACGTGGACGGGCTGTACCTCGGCGTGCCGGTGACGCTCGGTGCCAAGGGCGTCGAGAAGATCCACGAGGTCTCCCTGACCGAGGACGAGAAGTCCCAGCTCGAGCACAGCGCCAACGCGGTGCGCGAGCTCGTCGACGTCATGGCCGCCAAGGCGTAGTCGTCCGACAGCGATGACGATTGCGGGGCCCGCTTCGGCGGGCCCCGCGTCGTTTTCGGGATAACCTGTGCCCATGCCGATGCCCACTGCCCTCCGATCGCGCCCACGACCGCGTGCGCGACGCGTGGCGTTCGCCGCCACGGTCGTCGCCGTCGCCTGTCTGGTCGTCTCCGCGGTGCTCGGTGCCGGCGCGTCGGGCCACGCCTCGCGCAGTGCGCGCGATGCAGCGCGCATCGATGCCCGCGCCGTCGCGACCACGCGCCTGGGCGACGCTCGCCGCCGGACGCCCGTCACCACGACGCAGCGCTGCTCCGCGACCCGCGCGGTGGTGGGGCAAGGGCCCTCGTGCCGCACCGCGGACGGCATGTACCTGATCCGGCGTTCGGCCGGCGCGTACGCCCTCACCCACGGCCCCGACCTGGTCGACGCGGCCGCACCGCGCCGCGGGAGGTCCGGTGGGTTCGGCACCTCGACATCCGTCGTCTGCACCGCACCCTCGCGGACGCGCCACATCGTCCTGACCTACCTGCTGCCCCACGACTACGCCTCCGGTGCCGGCGACGTTCACGGTGACCGGTTCGCCGAGGTCGCGCCGCAGATGCGCCAGTCGCTGTTCGATGCCTCCGCCATGATCGACGCGCGCGCCGGCGAGCTGGCGCGGGGAGCGCACCGGCGGCTGCGGGTCCAGTGCGATCCCGACGGGACACCCACCGTCGAGCGCGTGGTGCTGCCGCACACCGCGGCTCAGTACCGCGCTCCGATCGGCGGGTTCTCGCTCATCGGCGAGGACCTCGAGACCCTCGGCCTCCTGCCGCAGTACGCCGCGTTCTCCGAGGCGCACCTGCCAACCGTCCGACGCGTGCTGGGGTACTACGACGCCGACTTCAACGAGGGGTTCGCCGGGCAGGGCACGATGTTCCGGCGCTCGACGCTGCTCGCCACCAGCCGACTGCTGCGGCCCTCCGACCCGATCGTCTCGCGCACCGCCCGCAACATCAACAACAACCCGCCGCAGGCCTCGCTGGCCGTGCAGTACGGCACCTCGTTCGCCGGGGTGCCCGACCCGCCCCTGTACACGAGCCTGCTGCACGAGCTCACACACACGATGGGCGCCGTCCAGGACGAGCCGCCGACGTCCTCCGACGCCGGCCACTGCGTCGATGGGCTCGACATCATGTGCTACGACGACGGCGGGCCGAGCGGCAGCTACTCGGCGACCGTGTGCCCGGACCCGACGCCGCCCGAGGAGGCGCCGGAGGACGAGCGCTTCGACTGTAACGGCGACACCTACTTCCACCCCGCCCCACCGGCCGGCAACCCCCTGGCATCGCCCGTCACCTGGCAGCTCGGCCTGCTCGCCAACGAGACCATGGACGCGACATCGCTGCCCGCCCCGCCGGCGGTCGCCAGCCTCGCCGCGACTGGCCCGGGCACGTCCATCGTGCTGCGCTGGCCGGCCGTCGCTCCCGTGCGTGGTCGCGCCTACGACGTCGCGGTGCGCCCCGCCGGCGGCAGCTGGGCCTCCGTCGCCACCACGACCAACACTGCGGTGCCGTCGCTGCGCCCCGGCACCGTCTACGAGCTCGCCGTCGGGGCGATCGGGGCCGACGGTGCCGTAGGCCCCCGCGCGGTCACCACGCGGCGCACCGGGCGCGACACGTCGCCGCCCTCGCCGCCGCTCG
>JAOPYS010000054.1 GCA_025964465.1 Thermoleophilia bacterium | reverse complement strand
TGGGAGTCCGCCGGCATCGACGGGTGGCGTCGCGCGATGGCGGTCAACGCCCGCGCCCCGTACCTGCTCACCGCCGCGCTGCTGCCGATGCTGCGCCGCGCGCGCGGGCTCGTGGTGAACGTCAGCGACCACGCGGCCCACGAGCACTGGACGACCTACCCGGTCCACGCCGCGTCGAAGGCCGCACTCGAGTCGCTCACCATCTCCGGTGCCCGCGCGCTCCATGCGGACGGCGTGCGCATGAACGCCGTCTCCCCCGGCACCATCATGCCGCCGACCGACTGGGACTCCGACCGCATCCAGCGCGAGGCCGACGCCGGCCGCCTCGGCACCCCGGACGAGCTGATCCGCACCATCCTCGCCCTCGCCGACGACCCTGCCCGCACGGGCGAGGTCGTCGTGCTGTGACGCCGCGCGCCTCGCACGCGTGGAGTCCGGCGCGTCGGGCAATGTGAGCGCATGACTTCCTCCACGCTCGCGCCGTCCGACCAGATGATCGCCGTCCACAACCACGGGCACGTCCACCTCGAGGACTCGATGGGCAGCGACCTGCACATCGTCAACAACGCGCGCGTGTCGTTCGACCAGGAGTCGGAGGAGTTCACCGCCAAGGAGCGCGGCCTCCTCAACTTCCTCATGCGCGAGCGCCACGGCAGCCCGTGGGAGTCGGTGGTGTTCCGGTTCGACGTGAAGGTGCCCATCTTCGTGATGCGCGAGTGGGCCAGGCACCGGATCTCGTCGACGAACGAACAGAGCGGCCGCTATTCCGTGATGCCCGATCACTTCTACGTCCCGGAGCGTGAGTACATCCGCGAGCAGGTCGGCAAGCCGGGCTCGTACAGCTTCGAGCCGATCACCGACCCTGCGGTCGTCGACTCGACGATCGAGCTGATCGAGCAGACGCAGCGAGCAGCGTTCGATGCCTACCACCAGATGCTGGAGCAGGGGGTCGCCAAGGAACTCGCACGTACGGTGCTGCCGGTCGGCATGTACAGCCGCATGAAGTGGACGGTCAACCTGCGCGCGCTGTTCAACTTTCTGTCGCTGCGGAACGACGTACACGCCCAGCGCGAGATCCGTGATTACGCCGTCGCCGTGGAGGAGCTGGCGAAGCAGGTCGTGCCGGTCGCCTTCGAGGTGTTCGAGGAGAACGGGCGCGTCTGCCCGTGACGGGTCGATGACCTGCACGCAGCTCGATGCCGGGTACGAACTCGACGACGACCCCGAGCGGATCGACGTCGCCGCGGTGCACGCGTACCTCTCACTGGAGTCGTACTGGGCAGCGGGTCGGCCCCGCGACGTCAACGACGAGCTGGTGCGAAGCGCAACCCGCGTGGTCGGCCTCTACGCCGCCTACGGCGCGCAGGTCGGGTTCGCGCGCGTGGTGTCGGACCTCCACACGATCGCCTACCTCGCCGACGTGTACGTGCTCGAGGCGCACCGCGGGCGCGGCCTCGGCGTCGCCCTGGTGCGCGAGACCATCGAGGGGGCCGGCTACGGCGGTCGGGTGCGCTGGCTGCTCGGCACGCTCGACGCGCACGAGCTGTACCGCCGGTTCGGCTTCACCACCCCGAGCGACCGCATCATGGAACGCCCGCGCGCGGTCGAGGTCGGGTAGGCGCGGCTGCGGGTAGAGCGGTCGCGTGACTTCCTTCGACACATGGCCGCCGATCTCGATCGCCGGGACCGGCTCGTACGTGCCCGAGCGCGTGGTGACCAACGCCGAGCTGGTGGACTCCGGGCTCGACACGACGCACACCTGGATCGTGGACCACACCGGGATCCACGAGCGGCGCTGGGCGGCGGAGGGCGAGACGACCGCGAACCTCGCGACCCAAGCCGCGCGGCGCGCACTCGACGCGGCGCAGGCCCACGTGGACGATGTGGACCTGCTCGTGCTGGCGACGTCGACGCCCGACTGGCAGCAGCCCGCCACGGCGAGCGCGGTGCACGCGCAGCTGGGGCTGCGGCCAGATGCCGCCGTCATGGACGTGAACACGGTCTGCTCGGGCTTCGTCTACGGGCTGCACGCCGGGGCCTCGATGCTGGCGGCAGGCGAGGCGTGGACCACGGCGGTCGTGGTCGGCGCCGAGCGCTACTCCTCCATCACCGACCCGACGGATCGCGGCACGCGCATCTTCTTCGGCGACGGCGCGGGGGCGGTCGCGCTGCGCAAGGAGCTGGAGGTCGCCGACCTCGCGGTGATGGCCGCACAGGCAGCCGGGGTGGAGCTCGGGTCAGGTGCGTTCGACGAGCTGGACGGCGGCGCGCTCGAGGAGGAGACGCCGGGGCTGCGCTCGGTGGCCTACGCCGTGGACCACGCCGGCAAGGACGCGCTGCTGACACCGCACGGATCGCCGTTCGCGATGGACGGCCCGGCCGTGCGGGCGTACGCGGTGCCGGCGATGGTCGACGCGGTGCGGCGCGCGTGCCGCGACGCGGGGGTGTCACCGGCGGACCTCGCGCTCGTCGTGCCGCACCAGTCCAACCGCCGCATGCTCGAGGACGCGATCGACGAGCTGGGGCTGCCCGAGGGTCGCCTGGCGATCACGGTCGACCGCTACGGCAACACGGCCGCCGCGTCCATCCCGATCACGCTCGACGAGGCCGCACGCGCCGGGCGCCTCGCCGACGGCGACCTCGTCTGCCTGGTGGGGTACGGCGGCGGTCTCCAGAGCGCGGCGTGCGTCATCCGCTGGCGCGCCTGACGGCGTCGCCGACGACCCTCGGGGCTACCAGCGTCGGGCGTAGGCCTCGGCGGCGTCCTCGCTGCGGTCCTGGTGGCGCAGCACGCTGACGGCGTGGCCGAGCTCGTGCTGGACGACCTCGGCGAGGGAACTGGGGCCGCGGCCGTGGATGTGGCTCGCAACGCGGATCGACGTGGGCGTCCACGGTCCGTCGTCGACCTTCACGACGTTGGTGGCGCCGAGCATGCCGTCACCCAACGAGGCGCGCCCGACGAGCTCGACGTGCAGGCCGTGCTTCGCCAGGAGTGCGCGATCGGCCGCGGGCAGCTTGGCGACCGCGGCGCGCGCGGTACGCAGCTCGGCGGTGGTCGCCGCGTGGTCACCGGACCGGGCGGTGGTCACGCGCAGCGCGGTGGGCGCGGCGCCGTGCAGGCGGTGGGTGTGGACGGCAGGCATCACCCGAATGTCACCACGGAAGGCCACCGCGACGCGTCGGTTCCGCGGAGGTGGCCTCCTGGGCCGCCGCGTGCGTCCGCTCCCGGCCGCGACGGCCGCCGCGTCACAGGTCGCGGCGCGACAGGCGGGCCAGCCCGGCTGCCAGGGCCACCACGCCCCACGCCACGAGCACGACGAGCGCCAGCCACCCGGACCGGTCGAACGTCTCCTCGCCCGAGGTGCGGATCCACTGGTGCACCTGGTTGTCGGCAGCGGAGTAGGAGACGTGCTCCCACCACTCGCCGATCGTGGGCAGGGAACGCAGGACGTTGTCGATCAGCAGTGACACGACGAAGTAGATGGCGATCGCAGGGCCGCGCGAGCCGACCAGCAGCGCGACGCCCGTCGAGAACAGCAGCGTCGCGCCGAGGGTCGGCACGTACGCGAGCCCCTCGTGAGCGATGCGGCCCCAGTTCACCGAGCTGTCGACTGGAGGCATCGCCACCGCGCACGACACCACGATGGCCGCGCCCACCGCGAGGACGACCGCGGCCAGGACCGCCGCGCCGGCCACACGGCCGAGCACGATGCGTTGCCGCGACCGCCCGGCCAGCACCAGGTCGCGCAGCACGCCGCGCTGGTGGTCGACGGAGCCGGCCGTCGCGCCGAGGATGACCACCGCGAGCGTCGCGACGATGGCGAGGATGCTGAACCCGCCCCCGGCGACGGACGCCGGGCCACCGAGGTCGCGCACGGTCTGGTCCGCGTACCACCCGAGCTGCGCCGGGACGGTCACCGCGAGCATGAACAGCGTCGTGACGCCGAGCACGCCGCCGACGAGCAGCCCCCAGAACACGCCGCGCATCCGTCGGTACAGGAGCAGGTCGGCCATCATTCGACGATCTCCAGGAAGCGTTGCTCCAGCGTCCGCGTGACCCGTTCGAGCCGACCCACGCGGACGCCCGCGCCCACCAGCAGCTCGTTGAGCGTCGCCGAGGCATCGGCCGGTGCATCCGCCACCAGCGTGACGTGCAGGCAGGAGGGGTCGGGCGCATCGACCACGGTCGCCACCAGCCCGTGCGACTCGAGGGCCGAGCGCGCCGCCACGACGTCGGTCACCCCGATGAGGATGGTGCGACCCGTCGCCCCGGCGACACCGTCGCCGCCCGCGCCGGGCCCGGTCAGGTCACTGACGGCGCCCTCCGCGACGATGGCCCCGTCCTTGAGCACGGCGACGTGGTCGCACATCAGCTCCATCTCCGCCAGCTGGTGGCTGGAGACGAACACCGTGCGCCCCGAGTCGGCGAGCGAGCGCAGCAGCAGGCGCATGTCGCGGATGCCGGGCGGGTCGAGCCCGTTGGAGGGCTCGTCGAGGATCAGCAGCTCCGGATCGTGCAGCAGTGCCCGCGCGATGCCCAGGCGCTGGCGCATGCCGAGCGAGTAGCCCTTCACGCGGTCGTCCGCGCGATCGGCCAGGTCGACCGTGGCGAGGGCGCGATCGACCCCGTCGCGCGAGACCTCCTCCGGCCGCGCCGCCACGATCTGTCCGAGGTTCTCGCGGCCGGTCAGGAAGGGGTAGAAGCGCGGCTCCTCGATGATGACGCCGATGCGCGGATAGACGATCGCGCGCCCGCGCGGCATGCGCTGCTCGAGGATGGTGGCCGAGCCCGAGCTCGCCGGCGTGAACCCGAGCATGGTCCGCATGAGCGTGGTCTTGCCGGCGCCGTTGGGGCCGACCAGCCCGTACACGCACCCGCGCGGCACCTCGAGGGTGACCGCGTTCACCGCGGTGCGGCTGCCGAAGCGCTTGGTCAGCGCGTCGAGCTGGATGGCGGGGGTCGACACCGCGCCACCGTACCTGACGGGTGCGCGCGCCGCCATCGCGCGACCGGGAGTAGGATCGGGCGCGACCCGGCGCGGCCTTCGCGCCTTCCCTCGAGGAGAGACATGACCACCATGCAGCAGCTGTGGGGCGGCGAGACCGACAAGGCCGTCAAGAACTTCCCGGTGAGTGGCGAGCGGGTGCCCGCGCGCGTCGTGCACTGGCTCGCCCGGATCAAGGGTGACGCCGCGCGCGTCAACGCCGACCTCGGCCTGCTCGACGCGCAGGTGGCCGAGCGCATCGCCGCCGCCGCCGACGAGGTCGCGGACGGTCGCCATGACGACCAGTTCCCGATCGACGTGTTCCAGACGGGCTCCGGCACCTCGACGAACATGAACGTCAACGAGGTGCTGACCAGCATCGCGGGCGAGGGCGTGCACGCCAACGACCACGTGAACATGGGCCAGTCCTCCAACGACACCTTCCCGACCGCCGTGCACCTCGCGGCGCTCGACGTCGCGACCAACGAGCTGCTGCCGGCGCTGACGACGCTTGAGGCGTCGCTCTCCGCCAAAGCGACCGAGTTCAAGGACGCGGTCAAGAGCGGCCGCACGCACATGATGGACGCCGTGCCGGTGACGCTCGGCCAGGAGTTCGCCGGCTACGCCGCGCAGGTGCGCCTCGGTCGTGAGCGCGTCGCGGCCACGCTCGAGCACGTCGGCCAGGTGCCGCTCGGCGGCACCGCCGTCGGCACGGGCATGAACACCCACCCCGAGTTCGCCGGCAAGGTGCGCGAGCGCCTGGCCGAGCGCAGCGGGCTGACGATCTCGGCGCCGCTCGACGCGTTCGAGGCACAGGCCTCGCGTGACGCGCTCGTGGAGCTGTCGGGCGCGCTCAAGGTGCTCGCGGTGAGCTTCATCAAGCTCTCCAACGACATCCGCCTCATGGGGTCCGGCCCGCGGGCCGGGCTCGCGGAGATCGAGCTGCCGAGCCTGCAGAAGGGCTCGTCGATCATGCCGGGCAAGGTCAACCCGGTGATGGTGGAGATGCTCCAGCAGGTCTCCGCGCAGGTGATCGGCAACGACACCGCCATCACGCACGGCGGCATCCAGGCCGCGTTCGAGCTGAACGTCGCCATCCCGCTCATCGCACGCAACCTGCTGCAGAGCCTGGAGTTCTTCGCGAACGCCGCGCGCCTGTTCGCGGTGAACTGCGTCGACGGCATCACCGCGAACCGCGACCAGCTCGAGACCTACGCGGAGGGCAGCCTCTCGGTGGCCACCGCGCTCAACCCCTTCATCGGCTACGACAAGGCGTCGGCGATCGTGACCGAGGCCCATGCCTCCGGTCGCACGCTGCGCGAGGTCGCACGCGAGATGGGGGTCGAGGAGTCGGTCCTCGACGAGGCACTGAACATGCGTGCCATGACCACCAACCAGGCCTGACCACCCGTCGTGCGCGCCGACGTTCGACACCGCGGCGCCGCCGCGCGGAGGCGGGGGCTGACAGCCCTCGTGCTCTGCGTGGCGGCGCCGCTCGCGTTCGGCGGCTGCCACGACGAGGCGCGCCTGCGCCAGCGGCTGGAGGGGCCCCCGGCGCGCCTGCCGGTGGAGCCGGACCAGCCCAGCACGCCCCCCGCGCCGGCACTGCTCGACACCGTGCTCGCCTGGCAGCAGCCCAAGGACTACCCCGCCGCGACGATCGGCTCCTGGGCCCTCGTGCCGATCTCGGCGGGGAACGACACCGACCTCACCTACCGCGTGCCGCAGCAGTGGACGTTCGACGAGGACGGCGGTGGCCATGCCACCAACCTGCACTCCGCGGTCGACGCGCAGGCGCGCGTCACCCAGCTCGACGACGAGGACATCTCACTCGCCAGCTACGCGGCGCAGCTCGCCGAGGGCAACCCGATCCAGCAGTACACGACCACGGACGGGCACGTCGTCTACCTGACGCGGCGCGAGGTCGCGCTCGCGCCGAGCGACCCCGATGCGCCCCGTGAGGTATTCCACACGGCCGTGGTCAGCATCGACGGGCACATCGCCAAGCTCGACGTGCGCTACGACACCAACGTCGACTGGCGCTTCGACGAGCTGGCCACCGCGATCAGCGGCACGCTGCAGGTACGCCGCACGGCCAGCTGACACCCCCGAGCATGACGACGGGGCGCACCAGGCGCCCCGTCGAAGTGGAGAAGTCGTGCTGTCGTCGTCGTGCGCTCAGGGAGCGACGGCGGCGATCATGGTGCGGCGCTGCTGCTCCAGGCGCAGGGCGAGCGTGCCGTCGTTGGTGTACTTCGGGAACATCACCTGACCCAGCTGCTTGGGCAGCTGGACGTACGTGCCCGGGAAGATCGGCTTGGTCACCGACGCGACGCCCGCCGCACCCCGGAGGTTGCGGAACATGCGCATGAGGTTGGCGTCCTCCTGGCCGTCACGCAGGCCCTCCATCCGCAGCGTCGTCACCGGGCGCGACTGCGCCGAGTTGCGATCCGCCTCGGAGTTGAGGCCCAGCTGCGGGCGGTACCCGGGGTACATGAACGTGCCCCAGCCGGCCGCCTGGCCGTAGGTGCCGTGCTGGAAGTACGTCGCCACGTCCCACGGGTTGCCCTTGCGGACCGTGCCGCCGGTGTTCATCTTCACGTCCGTGCCCCAGCCGAGGATGGAGTTGGAGACGAACAGCCCGGTGTGGCCCTCGCGTGCGAGCACCCAGTAGTTCATGCGGGCGTCGGTCGCGGGGGCGTCGATCGTGAGCTGCGGCACCTGGGCGTTGCCGGTGAAGAAGTTGTACGCCCAGACCTCGCGGCCCCCGCGCAGCTTCTTGACCTTGGCCAGCCGGTCGGCGTACTCGTGCGGGCGGTTCTTGACGACCGGCACGTTGGCGTACGCCTTGAGGTTGGGCGGCACCGGTCGGCCGAACAGGCGGCTGAACGGCGCCATCCAAACGTCGACGTCGTCGGTGCCCTTGCCGTCCCACATGTTCCGGTTGGAGAACCCGTCACCCGAGAGCTTGGTGCAGCTCTTGTGGCCGGAGGCGATGCGGCACGCCGGGCGCTCGGTGTTGTCACGCGGCCAGTCGGCCAGGACGACCTTCGCCCGACCCTTCAGCGCCGCGTGCAGCAGCGTGTTCGCCTTCGGCACCTGCGTCGTGTACTGGTACCGCATGTTGGCGGTCACGTCACTCGGCTCGTCGAAGGGGTTCTTGACGTAGGAGTTGGTGCCGAACAGCCCGTTGCCGGCCCAGGCGGCAGCCACGTTCCTGAAGAACGTCGAGGCCTTCGGGTCGAGGACGTCGTCCTGCTTGATGCTCGACGTGTGGTGCGGATCGACCTTGGAGTCGAACCCGTTCTCCGGGTGCGAGGGATCGCAGCCGTCGGTCTCCGTCGGGAACATCCGGGTCGGGAACTGCTGCGCCGCCGGGTTGATCTCGCGGGCCTGGCCGAAGTAGCGGTTCTTGGTCTGGTCCAGGAAGCTGAACTGCGGCACGTTCGGCGACGCGTAGCTGCACGTGTACGCACCGGACGCGGACGGCCCGCCGAGCGGCTGCTCGTTGAGCGACACGCCGCGGCTGTCGAGGAAGGACATGAGCCCCTGCAGCTGCAGCATGCGGTCGGCGGGAGCCGGGAAGTCGGGCGCGCCGTTGCGCATCGCCTTGTCGGCGAGCCAGTACTGGTCGCCCTCCACGTGCATGACGGTCTTGAACGAGCCGGGCTGTCCGTTCTGGAGCAGCTGCTTGGGTCGCACCTCGAGCGTGAACGGCTGGCGCACGTAGACCGTGTCGTTGGCGCGCCCGCTCTTGAGCTCGATCGCGCCGGAGTACGTGCCGGGCGCCGCATCGGTGCGGACCTTGACGATCACCGCGGCGCCGGCCCACTTGCCCGGGTCGACGGAGAGCTGGCCGGCAGCACTGGCGTTGCGGAAGGGCGGCAGCGCATCCTCGTACACGCCGGCCTTGTAGCCGTCGCCGAGGTTGTTCTGGTTGAGCATCGACGATGGGCGGCTCAGGTTGGTGAACGCGACGCGCAGCGTCTCGAAGCTGATGGCGCCCGCGTCGAGCTGCGGCTGGAGAGCGACGTCCTCGGTCTTGACGTCGGCGGCGAGCAGCAGCGAGTTGCCGCTCGTGTTGTTGAAGGCGAACTGGAAGCCCTCCCGCTCGCCCTGCAGTGCGACGAGGTGCTCGGGGACCACGCCGCCGGTCGCAGCCGGGTCGTAGGCGGCGTGCGGCACGCCGGCCGGCGTGAAGCGCTCGGTCAGGAACAGGGGAGTGGTGGCCAGCAGCGGGGCCGCATCAGCCGCGGATGCGACCGTCGTGCCACCGAGCGAGAGCGCGACGGCCGAAGCGGCCACCGTCACCAGGGAGGCGGCCGCAGCCACCCGAATTCGAGCCTTCAACACGCAGAAATCCTCTCGTTACCTACTGAGACACCGGAGAACCTATCGGGTCCCACAGGGACGACTCGAGTCGATCGCCGAATTGCCGCGGTGGTACGGGTGTCAGACGATCTCGATCATGCGGCGGATGGAGAGTTCCGCGCGCGCGGCGACGTCGGCATCGACCTCGATCACGTGCTCGTTCAGGCGCAGCGAGCGCTCGAGCTTCTCGAGCGTGATCTCCTTCATGTACCGGCAGATCGCGCGCTCGCTCACGGTGCGGAACACCTTCTCGGGCGCGGCCTCGCGCATGCGGTGGATGATCCCGCTCTCGGTGGCGACGATGAACTCCTGCGCGGGGCTCTCCGCCACCCGCCGCAGCATGCTCTCGGTGCCGAGGACGTGCACGCGCTCCGCGGGCAGCTCCCCCGTCGAGACGCGGTACATGCAGCCGGAGGCGCAGCCGCACTCGGGGTGCACGAGCAGCTCGCTCGTCGGCGCGGCCTCGAGGCGCTGCGTGACGTCGGCCGGGCGGATGCCGGCGTGCACGTGGCACTCGCCGAGCCACACCTGCATCTTGCGGCCGGTGATCGACTCGAGGTAGGTGCCCAGGAACATGTCCGGGCAGAAGAGGATCGTCTTGTCCTCGGGGATGGCCTCGATGATGGCCTGCGCGTTGCCGCTCGTGCAGCAGTAGTCGCTCTCGGCCTTCACCTCCGCCGTGGTGTTGACGTAGCTCACCACGACCGCGCCGGGGAACTGCGCCTTCCACTCGCGCAGCTGCTCGCCGGTGATCGTGTCGGCGAGCGAGCACCCCGCGGCCAGGTCGGGCAGCAGCACGGTCTTGGTCGGGTTGAGGATCTTCGCGGTCTCCGCCATGAAGTGCACGCCGCAGAAGGCGATCACCTCGGCGTCGGTGGTCGCGGCGTACTGCGAGAGGCCGAGCGAGTCGCCGACGAAGTCCGCGACGTCCTGGATCTCCGGGTACTGGTAGTTGTGGGCGAGGATGACCGCGTTGCGCTCCGTGCGCAGGCGGTCGATTGACTCGAGCAGCTCGCGCTGGCGGGCGGGGTCGGCGGCCGAGGGATCGAACGGGATGCTCGTGCCGAGGTCGGCCGCGGGCGGAGTGGGAGTGGTCGCCATGCATCCATTGTAGGATCTGGGGCGCTACGCCGCGCCGGGACGGCCCGGCGAGCGCATCGACACGGAGGTCGAACCCATGCTCCCCATCGCCGCCACGAATCCGTTCCTGTGCGCCATCGACGACCCGGGGTCGGCACTGCCCCCGGCCGGCGGAGCGGGGGTCGGCGACGAGTTCCGCTGGCCCAACCCGGCGGGCACGCGCGTCGCGGCGATCCTCTCGACGGGCGCCGGCGACCGTCCGGCCCAGGTGGGCGACACGCTGACCGGGCTCGGGCGGGCGAACGGCTACGACTCGCTGGCCAACGCGCGGCGCGCGGCGTACATGCTCACGCGCGGCACCACGCAGCCCGCGGCGGGCGTGTACCAGCAGGGCGACCGCTTCTACGTGCGGGCCATGGGCGAGTTCACCGCGCACGACGGGGCCTTCCTCGCCGTGAACTTCGAGGGTGCGGCCGACGGCGTGTCGCTGCTCGCCGTGCAGGACCCGCGCCTGCTGCTGCTCGTCGACGGTTCGACGAAGCTCTTCCGCCCTACGGCTTGACGCAGTCCTTGGCGTCGTCGAAGCCAGCGGCGCCGCGCGCCCCGGCCACGACCCAGACGTAGGTCCCGTCGACGCCCGACTCGACCTGGAGCTTCTCGGCGCCGCCCGCCGAGAGTGCCGTCGCGAGGCTCTTGGAGTCGTGCTGGAAGCTCTTGACCGTGTCCTTGGACTTCACGTCGGCGGCGAGCGCCATGACGAAGTCCTTGGCCGGTGCGGCCGAGCCCTTGCTCGACGCGCTGGGCGTGGTGCTCGCGAACACGCCGGCGCGCACCTTGGAGTCCTTGTCACTCGGCTTCGTGTCCTGGAACGACGCGCCCTTGAGCGCGTCCTTCAGGCAGTCGCGCACGTCGGGGATGTCGGTCGAGCCGCCGCCACCGCCGGAGCCCCCGCCACATGCGGCGAGTGCGAGCGAGGTCGACAGCAGGAGGACGGCAGTTCGGGCGCGAGGGTTCACGCGGCGTGACCTACCCGCGCGCGGGCGGGGTCGAACCGCGCGTCACACGGTGGCGTCGAGCGCCACGTCGAAGGCGGGCGCCGAGTGGGTGAGCGCCCCGACCGAGATGCGGTCGACGCCGGAGCGCGCGATCTCCGCGATGGTGGCGAGGGTGATGCCACCGCTCGCCTCGGTCTCGGCTCGGTCGCCGATCGCGGCCACCGCGGCGCGCAGCTCGGTGGGAGACATGTTGTCGAGCAGCACGACGTCGGCGCCGGCCTCGACGGCCTGGACCGCCTGGTCGAGCGTGTCGGCCTCGACGTGGACGCGCACGCCGGGGTGAGCGGTGCGGATTGCGGCGACGGCCGGGGCGATGCCGCCGCACGCCGCGATGTGGTTGTCCTTGAGCATCGCCTCGTCGGCGAGGCCGAACCGGTGGTTGTGGCCGCCGCCGCAGCGCACCGCCCAGCGCTGCAGGGCGCGCATCCCCGGAATGGTCTTGCGCGTGTCGAGGACGTGCGCGTCGGTGCCGGCCACCGCGTCGACGTAGGCCCGTGTCAGGGTCGCGGTGCCCGCGAGGCGCTGCACCACGTTGAGCGCCGTGCGCTCGGCCTCGAGGATCGAGGCGGCGGCGCCGTCCACCGTGACCAGCACGTCGCCGGCCGCGACCGTGGTGCCGTCGGCGACGAGCTGCTCGACGTGCTCGACGTCGGCCATGCGGAACGCGGCCGCGGCGATGGCGAGGCCGCAGGCGACGCCGGCCTGGCGCGCCACGAGCTGCGCGCGCATGCCGACGCCCTCGAGCGCCACCGCGGTGAGGTCGACGCCCCGACCGCCGTCGAGGTCCTCGCCGAACGCACGCCGCACGAGCTCGATGCCGGCGGCATGTTCAGCGGGGGTCGGCTCCACTCCTGGGGCGCCGAGCATCGTCATGCGCCGGCTCCCGACGAGAGCGTCGACTGGCCGGCGCGGTCGAGGATCGCCTCGAACGTGCCGGTGCGCGGCTCCTCGCCGACGCGCTGCGCGACGTGCACCGCCCACGCCGGGTCCTCGGACGGGTGGTCGCTGCGGAAGTGTCCGCCCCGGCTCTCCTCGCGCACGAGCGCGGCGCGCGCGACGAGCATGGCCACCAGCACGTCCGCCGGGGTGGCGGCCGCGGCCTCGCGCGATTCGAGCG
>JAOPYS010000026.1 GCA_025964465.1 Thermoleophilia bacterium | reverse complement strand
TGGCCGAGGTCGCTGCCCACGCCGCCGCCCCCGCCGCGGCCGACGTCGCCCGCCTGGTCGAGGCCGCCGTGCCGAAGGTCGTGGAGGCCGCGGTGCCCAAGGTGCTCGAGGCCATGGCCCCGACGCTCACGCGCGCCGCCAGCCCGCTCGTCACCGAGGGCGGCCTGCACGGGCTCATGAGCATGAGCGCCGGCATCGAGGACACGCTCCGCCTGTTCTCGCGCATCCACGTCTGACCCGACGCGCGAGGGCGCCGGCGACGGCTAGAGCGCCGAGGCGACGAGGCGGACCGTGCCGGCGTAGGCCCCCGGCGCGGGCTGTGCGCTGGCCACCGAGGCTGCGGCGAAGGTCGCCGTGAAGGGGTCGTTGGTCTGCGGTGTCGTGCGCTCCGCGACGACCATGCCGGCCGTCGGGATGCCCGTGAAGAGCTCGCCCTGCTGGCCGGTCGAGGTCTCCCACGCCGTCGGGATGGCGTTCTCGCCGTCGCTGCCGGCATCGCCCATCGCCACGCCGAACTGCGTCGCGTCGTCCACGCCCGAGGCCGGCACGGGCGGGGAGGCCGGCATGTCCGGGATGGTGGTGCTGCCCGAGCGCAGCAGCGGCGCCGCGCCCGCATTGGACATGATCACGCGGTAGCCGGTCGGGTTGGTGGTCGTCACGGACCAGCGCAGCGCGGCCGCCTGCACGTCCGAGCCCGAGAGCGCACCCAGCCGCAGCACCTTCGTCGGGCCGCCGGCGAAGCTCACGTCGGCGCAGTGGTCCGTGTCGAGCGGCGCCAGCGCAGCCGTGCACACGGGCGGGTCGGCAGCCGTGGCGGTCGGGTCGGTGAGCGACAGCGTCCCGACCACGTTCGCGGTCGGGGACTGGGTCGCGCTCGTCGCCCCGAACCCGCTGGTGGCGAACAGCGCAGCCGCCACGAGGGCGCACGCCAGCACCGCGCAGGCGCGGGGTGTGGGCAGTGGACGGACGAGGGCGGACCGCATCGCCTCACCTATCGGCACGGGTGGGGGGCGACTGTAGTGCCCGCGAGGCTCGACACGATGATCCGTCGGTCTGTATGATCGCTGGTCGCTGCCCGGACCGGGAACCCGCACCCGTGCGCCCCCACCCGCTCCGAACGCCGACAACGACCCGAAGGCATCGCGAAATGAAGACGTACAGCCCCAAGCCGCGTGAGGTCCAGCAGGACTGGTACGTGGTTGACGCGACCGGCAAGACGCTCGGTCGCCTCGCCACCCAGATCGCCGACCACCTGTCCGGCAAGCGCAAGCCGCAGTACGCGCCGCACGTTGACACGGGCGACTACGTCGTGGTCCTCAACTGCGCCAAGATCCGGGTGACCGGCAACAAGCTGCAGCAGAAGCTCTACTACCGCCACTCCGGTTTCCCGGGCGGCCTCAAGCAGCGCACCCTGCAGGAGCAGCTGGACCGCCACCCCGAGGAAGTCATCCGCAAGGCGGTCAAGGGGATGCTCCCGCGCAACCGCATGGGTGCCTCGCAGCTCCGCAAGCTCAAGATCTACCAGGGCACCGAGCACCCGCACGAGAACTACAATCCCAAGCCGCTCCCCGGCTTCGAGAACTGAGGACGGACGCGATGTCTGGCGATGAACTGAACGCGAACGCGGACGCCGAGGTCAACGAGGCCGCCGCGAAGGCTGCCGAGACCGAGGGTGCCGCTGCGGCCGAGGCCGCCACCGAGGTGGCCGAGGCTCCCGAGCCCGCCGCCGAGGCCGAGACCGCTGCTGCCGAGGCCGAGGCCCCCGCCGCTGCCGAGGAGACCCCCGCTGCCGCGGAGCCGGTCGCCGAGACCGCTGCGGCCGACAACGCCGACGCGACGAGCGACGGCACCAGCGAGGGCACGTCGGAGGGCACCTCCGAGGAGGAGACCCCCGAGGTCGACCTCGAGGCGCTCAAGGCGAAGGTCGCCAAGCCCGCCAAGGACGCGCGCTACCAGGCCACCGGCAAGCGCAAGCGCTCCGTGGCCCGCGTCATCCTCACCCCGGGCGACGGCACCTTCCTGATCAACCCCAACTCCAAGGGCGTCGGCCGCACGCTCGAGGAGTACCTGGACCGCTCGAGCGATCGTTCGCTCGTGACCGAGCCGCTCGTCGCGGCCGGTGCTGCCGGCGCCTACAACGTCTTCGTGCGCGTGCACGGCGGCGGCAACACGGGCCAGACCGGCGCGATCCGCCACGGCATCTCCAAGGCGCTCGCCGAGATCGACCCCGCCCTGCGCACGCAGCTCAAGGGCAAGGGCTTCCTCAAGGTCGACACGCGCCAGGTCGAACGCAAGAAGGCCGGCTTCAAGAAGGCACGCAAGAAGCCGCAGTTCTCCAAGCGCTAGTCGCTGCAGGACTGCGAAGTGGTTCACGAAGGCCCCGCTCCGGCGGGGCCTTCGTCAATTCCGCGGCGTCCACGTTGCGTGGTTGCGCCTCGGGATATCGTGACGGCATGCGCCGACGTCTCCCCGCACTCGCACTCGCCGTGCTCCTCGGACTGGCCGCCGCGGCCGGCCCGGCGATCGCGGACGACCAGCACAACCCCGACGGCGTCGCCGGCGCCTCGCCCGCCCAGATCCGCTCGGAGGGCACCAACCCGCGCCTCGGCGGCAAGCTCGCCGGCTACACGGCCTGGGTCGACGCGCACGGCGGCGCGTCCCCCGACAACGTCATCCTCGGCACCTCACGCGCGGTCCAGCTCGACCCGAGGCTGATCCAGCGGCTCACCGGGCGCACCACCTACAACGCCGCCGTCTCGTCGGGCGCGGCGCGCGAGCTGCTCGCCGTCGGCGACTTCGTCGAGCTGCTCACCCCGAAGGACGTGCCCCACCTCGTGGTGATGCTCGACATCGAGGCCTTCGACCGACGCACCCCCACCAAGCGCGTGAAGGCCGTGCTGGCGGCAGAGACCGCCGCGCGCTCCGCCTGTCGCGACCGCGCGGCCTGCGACGCCGCCTGGACCCGGGCCGCGCGCGACATCGTCCGCACCGCCGTCGCCGCCGCCCGCGGCCTGCCCGCGGCGAGCAACAACCAACGGCCGGACGGCATGCAGGTCAACGGCAACCTCGAGACCCTCGACGCGCAGGGCGTCGACCTGACGCCCACCCGCAACAAGCGCATCGCGATCCGCATCCGCAGCTACCGACCCGGCGGCGGCTTCGATCGCCTCATGCCGATCCCCGAGGCCGTGTTCAGCAAGCTGATGGCGGAGGCGAACGCGCGCGGCGACGTGCCGACCGTCGTCATCACGGCGATGCACCCCGACTGCATCCGCCGCTGCGGCCCGGCCGGATGGTTCGCCCGCCGCGCGTCCGCCCTCCAGTTCCTCGCGGCGCAGCGCAAGCTCCACCGCTTCCGCCTCACCAACCTGAGCAACCCGGTCTCGTTCGGCGGAGGCAGCGGCAGCTTCTTCGACGAGATCCATCTGCGCCCGAAGGCCGCCGCGCAGGTCGTGCGCCGGCTCGATCGGCAGGGGGAGTGGGAGGTCGAGGTCGCATCGCCCGCGCCGCCGTCGGCGCCCGAGGTGCTCGCGGGCGTGCGCCAGATCTTCTGACCGCTCGACCCTTCTGACCGCTGCACCGCGATAGGCTCTGCAGGCCCCCCGGCCCCCCATTCGACGCGAGGTTCCACCCGTGGCACGACAGCTCTTCGGCACCGACGGCATCCGTGGCGTCGCCAACCGCGAGATCAGCGCGGAGCTCGCACTGCAGATGGGCCGCGCCGCCACGCTGT
>JAOPYS010000014.1 GCA_025964465.1 Thermoleophilia bacterium | reverse complement strand
GGTTGTGGTGCGCTTCGCCGTCGTGCGCTTCGCCGGGGTGCGCGTGGCAGCCGGCTTTCGGGTGGAGGTCTTCTTTGCGGTGCTGGTCGCCGTTCGCGCGGTGGTGGTCGTCGCCCGCTTGGTGGAGGACGCTGCGGACGTCGCCGCGGTTTACGCCTTGGCGGCACTCCGCTTCACGGGCTTGGCCGTGGCCTTGGTCGTCCTGCTCGACGTGCCCGTCGTGCGCGCCTTGCTCGCGGCCGCGCGGGGCTTGCTCGCCGACTTCGACTTCGACTTGGTGGAGCCCGTCAGCGTGCGTGCCGCCGTGCCGGCGGCGGAGCGCACCGCGTCGACGGCACCGATGCGGCGCACGTCGTACTGCGGGTCGAGCTCGACCTCGGCCTTGACCACGTCGGCGACGAGCGACCGCAGCTCGCGCTGCAGGCGGGCCATCATCCGCTCCTCGTCCTCGCGGATCGACGCGGCGAGGCGCGCTGTCGCGGTGTCCCCGACCTCGCGCGCGAGGTGCTCGAGGGCGAGGTACGTCGCGATCTCCTGCGCCTCGATGGTGATCTCGTCCTTGGCGTTCTTGACGAGCTTCTCCGAGAAGCTGAAGCCGCGCAGCAGGTCGATGGGGAGCTTCGAGAACGCCACCGCCTGGCCGACCATGCCCTGGGCGATGCCGTAGCCCGCCTCGAGCAGCGAGCGGGTGATCTCACGCTTGGCGAGGTGCTTCTGGATGCGCACCGCGTGGTCGCGCGTCTCCTTCAGGTGGTCGGTGAGCGCGTCGCGGTAGCTGCCTGCCGGCGTGATCGCGATGTGCGCCGTCAGCGTGTGCACGAGCATGAGCTCCAGTGCGTGCGCCTCGAACAGGTACTGGACGACCTTCTCCTGGCCAAGTTCGCTCATGTGGATCTCCTCGGTGCGTGTGATCTCGTATGGGGACGGGTGGCCCTCCCCGACGCGCCACATGCCAAACGCATCGACGGTGGAACCACCGGCCCCGGAGCGCGCCCGGGCAGCGCCCCCGCGACTCCAGTCGATCGAACGTATGTTCGATACACTGGGAGTGATGGCTCCCGGAGCGAACACCCACGACTACGTCGAGCTGCACGCCCACACGGCGTTCTCGTTCCTGGACGGGGCGACGCAGCCGGACGAGCTGGCGCTCGCGGCCGTGGAGCTGGGCTACACGCACGTCGCGGTGACCGACCACGACAACCTGTGCGGGGCGCTCGAGTTCGCGCACGCCGCCAAGGCCGTCGGGCTCGTGCCGATCACGGGCGCCGAGGTGACGGTGGAGGACGAGGCGGGGCGGCTGTGCCACGTCACGCTGCTCGCGCGAACGGCCGAGGGCTACGCCAACCTGTGTCGCCTGGTCACGGCCGCGTACGCACCGCGCGGGGCTGCGGCGCTCGTCGCGGCGAGCGAACACGACGCCTCCGCCCTCGCGCGCGCGTGGCTGCAGGACGCGGATGCGGAGGCGGAGAGCAGGCGTATCGTTCGCAGCTGGGGGGGCATGAAGGGCAAGCGGACGACGCGCGAGCGCGTGCCGGGGCGCCCGCCATCGCAGGCGTCGCTCGTGCGCGGCAGCGCGCTGCGCCCCGACCCGATGGTGTCGCTTGCGCAGCTGTGCGAGCACGCCGCCGGGCTGACCCTGCTCACCGGGTGCGCGTCGCGTGGGTTGCTCGTGGCCGACCTCGCGGCCGGCCAGCCGGGGCGCGCCATCGCGCTCGTGGAGCGCCTGCAGGCAGCCTTCGGGGCCGAGCACGTGTACGTGGAGCTGCAGATGCCGCAGCAGCGCGGCGACGCCGAGCGCGCCCGGGCGCTGCGCCAGGTCGCCGACGCGGCGCACGCCCCCGTCGTCGCCACCGGCAACGTGCACGCGCACACCGCCGAGCGCGGTCGCCTGCACGACGCGCTCGTCGCCATCCGCCACAACACCACGCTCGAGGCGTGCGAGGGCGCGCGCGACGGCAACCTCGCCCGGGTGCTGCGCAGCCCGGAGGAGATGGCGCGCCGCTTCGTCGACCACCCCGAGGCCGTGGCCAACGCGCGGCGCGTGGCCGAGTCGATCGAGTTCGACCTCACCGCGGGCGTCGGCTACCAGTACCCCGACCTCGCGGCCGAACGCGGCGCCGGCCACTCCGCCGATGCCGAGCTCGCCGCCATCACCACCGCGGAGCTGGAGCGGCGCTTCGCGGGACGTCGCACGCTGCTTCGCGCGCGCGCGCGACTCGCCGAGGAGCTGGCGATCATCCGCACGCACGGGCTCGCCGGCTTCTTCCTGCTGCACCGCGACGTGCTCGAGCTGGCGCGCGAGGTCGCCGCCGACGTGCGCGGCGACAGCGCCGTGCGCCACCTCAACCCGCCGGGACGCGGGCGCGGCTCGAGCGTGGAGTCGATCGTGTGCTACCTCACCGGGCTCAGCCACGTGGACCCGCTCGAGGCGAACCTGCGGATGGGACGCTTCCTCAACGAGGACCTCGTCTCCGTCCCCGACATCGACCTGGACTTCCCGCGCGACATCCGCCACGGCCTGCTCGCGCGCGTCGTGGAGCGCTATGGCGCGGATCGCTGCGCGATGGTCGCCGCGCACGCCACCTACCGCGCCAAGGGCGCGATCCGCGACGTGGGCAAGGCGCTCGGGCTGCCGCAGGCCGAGCTGGCCCGCATCGCCGCGCGCACGGATTCCTACAGCTCCGGCCACTGGGTGGGGGATTCGCTCGGCGAGCAGCACACGGGGCCGCGCTGGGACGCCTTCCGCACCCTCACCACCGAGATCGCCGGTCTGCCGCGCGTGATGGGCCAGCACTCGGGCGGCGTCATCATCTCCACCGAATCGCTGTCGTCGGTCGTCCCCATCCAGCCCGCCGCGATGCCGGGGCGCCAGCTCGTGCAGTGGGACAAGGACAGCTGCTCGGACGCGGGGTTCCTCAAGATCGACGTGCTCGGGCTCGGCATGCTCAGCAGCGTGGAGGAGTGCGTGGAGACCATCGCGCGCTCCGGGCACGCGCAGCTCGACCTGTCGCGCATCCCGCTCGACGACCGCGCCGTCTACGCGGAGATCGAGGAGGGCGACACCGTCGGCACCTTCCAGATCGAGAGCCGCGCACAGATCCAGTCGCTGCGACGCGTGCGGCCCGCGAACCTCGACGACCTCGTGGTGCAGGTGGCGCTCATCCGCCCGGGCCCGATCATCGGCCAGAGTGTCAACCCGTACGTGGCGGTGCGTGAGGCGCTGCGCGCGGACCCGAACTTCCCCATCCCGTACGACCACCCGCTGCTGGAGCCCGTGCTGCGCGACACCTACGGCGCGATCGTCTTCCAGGACCAGGTGATCGAGGTGTCGATGGCGCTCGCCGGGTTCACGGCGGGCGAGGCGGACGGGCTGCGCCGCGCGATGACGCGCAAGCGCGCGTCGGGCAGCGTGGAGGTGTGGCGCCCGCGGTTCCTGGAGGGCGCCGAGCGACGCGGCGTGACCGCGGAGGTGGCGGACCGCGTCTTCGACAAGGTGATCGGCTTCTGCCACTACGGGTTCCCGCGGGCGCACAGCGTGGCGTTCGCGCTGCTCGCCTACCAGAGTGCGTGGCTGCGCCACCACTACCCCGCGCACTTCCACGCGTCGCTCATCAACGCGCAGCCCATGGGGTTCTATCCGCCCGACTCGCTGCTGCGCGACGCGTCACGGCACGGGGTGGCGGCGCTGTCGGTGGACGTGAACCTCTCCGACGCGCTGTGCACGGTGGAGGAGCTGCCGGCGGCCGAGGGCGCCGCGCTGGCGTTCGGGCGCATCCGCGCGGGAGCGCGCGTGCGACCGGCGATCCGGGTGGGGCTGGGGTGCGTCGGCGGGGTGGGCTACCCCGATGCGCTGGCGCTGCAGCGCGAGCGGGAAGCGCGCGGTGACTTCTCCGGCATCGAGGACCTCATGCGACGCGCGCCGCTGCGCACCGACCAGGTCGAGGCGCTCGTGATGGCGGGCGCGTGCGATTCGCTCGGCAAGCTGGTGGTGGGGGAGGGCGAGGAGGAAGACCGACAGCAGGGTCGGCGCGAGCTGCTCTGGGAGGTCGGCCTCGTGGCGCGCCCCCGGCGCATGCGTAGCGGGCGCGCTGCGGTCGGGGGCGCGCCCGAGCCGGCGCCCGAGCAGGGGGCCCTGGAGATCGAGGCGCCGGCGTCACCGCGGTTCGCCCAGCTGTCGATGTGGGACGAGGTGCTGCTCGACTTCTCGACGCAGGGGCTGTCGGTGCGCGGGCACCCGGTGGAGCTGCTGCGCCCGATGCTCGGTGCGGGTGTCGAGCCGATCCGCTCGGCACTCGAGGACGTGCCGCACGGGCGCACGATCGACGTGGTGGGGGCGGTCACCGCGCGCCAGAAGCCGGGCACCGCGAAGGGCGTGGTGTTCCTGCTGCTCGAGGACGAGACGGGGGCGATCAACGTGATCGTCGGCCCGGAGCTCTACAAGGCCGAGCGGACCACGGTGCGCGGCGAGCCGATCGTGCGCATCCG
>JAOPYS010000008.1 GCA_025964465.1 Thermoleophilia bacterium | reverse complement strand
GTGGTGTTCGATGCGGTCGCCGGCACGACGTACTACTTCCAGGCCGATGCGGTCGATGCCTCCAACCTCGGCGCCTTCACCTTCCGCGTCAACCGCACCTTCACCAACGACACCTTCGCCTCGGCATGGGACCTCGGCACCTCCTCCGGCCGATACCTCGTGACCGACAACGTCGCGGCCTCCAAGCAGGCGGGCGAACCAGCCCACGGTGGCAACGCCGGCGGGGCCTCGGTCTGGTTCAAGTGGACGGCGCCGTCGAGCGCGACGGTCACCTTCGACACCACTGCGGCGATCACCCGGACCAACACGCTGCTCGCCGCCTACACGGGCGCTGCGGTCGGGTCGCTCACCCTGGTGGCCGGCAACGACGACGTCGGCGGAGGCACGTCGAGCCGGATCTCGTTCGCCGCCACGGCCGGCACGACCTACCGGATCGCCGTCGACGGCAAGGCCGGAGCGACCGGCGTGTCCGAGCTGCGGTGGTACGTCGGTACCCGCCCTGCCAACGACGACTTCGCCTCCGCGACGTCGCTCGCCGGCGCGACCGTGTCAACGACGGGTGACACCACGATGGCGAGCTTCGAGGGGAGCGAACCACAACCCTCGTTCTGCGTGGCGTGCGCCGAGGCGAGCGTGTGGTACAGCTGGACCGCCCCGTCGAGCGGCTGGTTCACGGTCGACACGTTCGGCGGACCGGTCTGGGACAACGCCATCCAGGTCTACACCGGAGCATCCGTCGGCTCGCTGGTCCCCGTCGTGGCGGACGACGACTCCTGCAACGGTACCTGGGGCCAGACGGATGGCCTGGCCCAGACCGGCTGGAGCGCGACATCCGGCACTACCTACCGCATTCGCGTCTACAGCTTCTGGGACCGGGACCCCGGCCAGCCGTTCAACCTCAACATCCGGACCGCGCCGCCGGCGAACAACACGTTCGCGTCGCCCGTGAACCTGCCGGGTGCGAGCTACGACTCGCCCTGCTGGCACAACTTCGGAGCGACCAAGCAGGCCGGCGAGCCGCTCCACGGCGGGCTGACCGGCGGCGCGAGCATGTGGTACACGTGGACGGCCCCCAGCAGCGGCGTCGCGTCGATCAACCTGCTCGGCGCCGAGTTCGACACGCTGCTCGGCGTCTACACGGGCGGCGCCGTGAACGCACTGACGCTCGTGGCCGGCAACGACGACTTCTACGGGTACACGAGCCGCGTCACCTTCAACGCCGTGGCTGGCACGACCTATCGCGTCGCGGTGGACGGCTGGGACGGGACGACGGTGCAGATGGGCAACTACCGGGTGCACGTCAACGATGCACCCGACTCGCCGACCACCCGGGACGGGCCGGTCCAGGGCAACGACGACGCGTGGCTCACCACCCCGACGTCGATCGCGGGCAACTGGGACGCGGTCACCAACGAGCCCGTGACGAGCTACGACTGGTGCGTGCAGACCACCCCGGACACCACCTGCACCTCGGCGCCGCTCGCCACCGGCACGACGACGACAGCGACCAGCTTCCTCAAGACGGGCCTCGCGCTGACGCAGGGGGTGGCGTACTACGTCTGCGTGCAGGCGCACACCGACTTCAACCTGAGCGGTTACGAGTGCTCGGACGGGCAGACGCTCGACTCGGTCGCGCCGACGCCCAACCCGTCCACGGGGTCGGGGGTGGCGAACTCGACGAGCCAGATCACCTGGACCGCCACCGCCGCCACGGACGCCGTGTCAGGGCTCGACCCGAGCGCATACTCCTTCGACAACGGCGCGACGTGGCAGTCCTCCAACGTGCTCGTGCGGACGGGCCTGTCGGCCGCGACCGCGTACTCGGTCACGATCCGTGTGCGTGACGTGGCCGGCAACCTGAGCACCGGCGCGACGATCACTCGCTCCACCTGGGCGGCGCCGCCGACGGCGCCGACGGCCGCCGGCGGGTGGAGTGTCGCTGACGCGAACAACGTCGCGCTCGGCTGGACCGCCCCCGCGGGCGGCGCGACCTCCTACCGGGTGCGGTGGAGCGTCGACGCGTACGCCAGCGTGCAGGGCTCGGTCGCCACCACGGGCTACATCAAGCCCGCGTTGACCGCGAACACCGCGTACCTGTTCAAGGTCTGCTCCGTCAACGCTGACGGGGTCGAGGAGACGACCTGCACCGCTCCCTTCGGAGCGACCACGCCGCCGGCACCACCCAGCGCGATCGCCTCGTCAAACGTCACCAGCTCGCAGGCGGACTTCACCTGGACGACGGCGCCCGGAGCCACCTCGACCGAGCTGCGGACCTTCACCGACGCGACCTGCACGACGGTCGCCACGACCAACGCTGGGATCAGCTCGCCCTTCACGCGGGCGGGTCTGGCGCTGGATCGCGCCTACTGGTACCAGCTGCGGTCCTTCAGCACCGCCAGCGCGTCGTGGGGAGCCCCGAGCGCGTGCACCGCGCTGTCAACCAGCAACGGGCGGACGGCGATGACGATCGCCGTCGACAGCGCGAGCGTTGCGCTGGGCACAGTGCTGCCCGGCGCCACGGCAACGGGCTCGACCACGATCACCACCCAGACCTACGGCGCCACCGGCTACCAGCTCCTCGCCAGTGCGGCGTTGCCGACGAACGGGGCGACGACCATCCCCGGCACGACGTCGGGCACGGTCGGCTCGCCCGCGGGCGCGAGCGCCGGCGCATGGTCAGGGACGGGCTTCGGGTTCACGGTCGCGACGGGCACCAACGTCGAGGCCGGGTGGTCTGCCGGGACGAAGTGGGCGCGGTTCAACACCGCCCCCGAGACGATCCATGCGACCGGCGCGGCCTTCACTGCCAACACGAGCAACACCTCGACGACGCGCGTCGACTACCGCCTCTCCGTGCCGCTGTCGCAGGCGCCGGGCGCCTACAGCACCACCGTCACCTACACCGCGGTGGCGACGCCGTGACCGTCACCGCGCTTCCTCCACGAACGCCGCCAGGGCGTTGAGGCGTTCGACGTCCTCCACCGTCTTGGCGGTGCTCTCGAGCAGGTGCGGGGAGCCGACGACGATGCTGAGCGTGCGCGCGCGGCTGACGGCGACGTTGAGGCGGTTCGGGTCGAGCAGGAAGCCGATGCCGCGCGGGGCACGGTCGCGGGTGGACGAGGTGAGCGAGCAGATCGCGACCGGAGCCTCGCGGCCCTGGAAGCGGTCGACGGTGCCGACCTCGGAGATGCCGAGCGGGGCGAGGCGCTCGCGCAACAGGTCGACCTGGTCGTTGTAGGGCGCGATGACGAGGAAGTGCTTCGGCTCGAGGGTGAAGGTGTCGCCCCGTTGGTCGATCGCCTCGAGGCCGAGCAGCGCCTCACACAGCTCGACGATGCGGTCGCCCTCCTCCACGCTCTTGGTGGCGCACGAGGTGTGCTCGACCGGGCTCCACACGCAGCCGGCCTCGGTGCCGACGATGAGCGGCGGCGCGACGATGCGCTGCGCCGAGGTGTCACACGAGCCCGGCTCGCGCGCCGCGCGCAGCTGGCCCTCGTAGGTGGTGCGCGACACGTACTCGCAGATCGCCGGGTGCATGCGGCGCGTGGTGTCCAGCAGCACGCCGCGCGACGGGTCGATCGTGCGCGCGTCGCCCATCACGTGGCGCAGCGCGCTGACGTTCGCGCCCGCCGGGTGCGATCCCTTCGTGACCTGCGGCAGCTGCTGCGGGTCACCGACGAGCACCACGCGCTCGGCCGCCGCGGCGGCCGGCAGCAGCGACGCCATCGTCAGCTGCCCCGCCTCGTCCACGAACAGGTGCGAGAGCGGCTTGTCTGTGCCGGTCACCGTCGTGATCGGCTCCGCGAACTTTGGGCTGGCGAACAGCCACGCCGTGCCCCCGATCAGGTCGAAGTGCACGCCCTTGTGCGGCTGGCTGCGCCCGACCGTCCACTTGCCGACCGTCTCGCCACCGTCGGTGCAGGCGAAGCACGCACCCTGCGCCTCGACCTTCGCCGCGAGGCGCTCGATCGACTCGTCGGAATGGCTGACGCCGCGCTTTCGCAGCACCCGCAGCGGCTCGGCGTCGGGATACAGCTCCGCCCAGGCCTCGGCGACGCCGACGATCAGGTGGTCGACGACCGCGTTGCTGGGCCCCATCACGCCGATCCGCTGCCGCTCGTCGCCGCCCTCGCGCTGCGCCATGATCGCCGCGCAGATCATCCGCGAGGAGCTGTAGGTCTTGCCGGTGCCGGGCGGGCCCTGCACCGCGAGGTAGCTGCCGTCGAGCTGGCCCGCGCGCTGGACCAGTTGCGGCACGAGGTCCGAGCTCCCGTCCACGAGATCCGCGCCCGCGGCCTGGCCTGCGCGCGGCAGCTCGCGCTCGAGCACGGCGCGCACGACCGGGTCCTCGATGCGGCCGGCCTGCAGCTGCTCGGCGATCTCCAGCAGCCGCTGCTCGAGCGAGTCGGTGGGGATGGGACTGACCTGCGCGTGCACCGCCGCGAGCTGGGTGAGCAGGCGCCTCGGCGCGGCCACGCCGAGCTTGTCGGCCTGGCCCTTCGACATCGTCAGCGTGACCTCGCTGCGGTCGAGTGACAGGTCCGCGTCGAGTGACAGCTGCCGATCGACGTGCAGGTCCAGCGACGACACCTGTGCGAGGTCGCGTTCGCGCGCGGGCTGGCGGTCGAACGTGTAGGTGGCGCGGTAGTAGCCCTTCTCGGCGTCCAGCTGCGGCTCGCCCACGATCCGCAGGCCGACGAGTACCGCCTGGTCGCGGAAGCGCTGGTCGTCGTCCATCGCCTCGCGCGCGAAGAAGTCCCACCACTCCGTGTTCGATTCGACCATGTGGAACCGCAGCAGCCCCGACATCAGCCAGCGCACCCGGTCGTCGGGGGCGAGCTCGCGCAGGTCCGCGTCGGTCTCGGGCCGCAGCTCGGGGGCGATGTGTTCGACTAGCTCCGCTGCGAGCTGAACCATCCGCTCGCGCCGCGCCGCACGGTCCTCACGCTGCTTGCGCTTCCACGGCTGCTCGTCCGGGTCCTCGTCCGCTGCCGGGCCGATGCCCACCGGAGCGGGAGGCCAGCCCGCGACGTTGTCCAGGCTCAGCAGCCACTCGCGCAGCTGCCACGTGGAGACGCAGTCGTCGCGGTTGTAGTGCGCGATCTCGCGCAGCAGCTGTTCGTGCTCGTCCGTGCGCAGCTCCGCCGGCGTCTCGACGAAGCGGCGGTAGTAGAGGATCGCGCTGGTGCCCGAGCCGAGCGTGCCCTCGCGCTTGGCGGGGCGGTAGTGGGCCTCGAGGTCCTTGATCGAGTACGAGCGCGCACCGATGCGCACCACGTCGCGGGCGATGTCGTAGAGGTTGATGAAGGCGCCCGCGCGGAGCAGCTCGGTGAGCTCGGCCTCACGGGTGCCGTAGCGGCTGGTGAGCTGCTTGAGGCGCGTCACCTCGTAGTGGCCGTAGTGATACACGTGCGCGGCGGGCTCGCCGGCGGCCTCGGCCTGCGCGCGCGCGGCGTGCGTGCGGTCGATCACCGCCTCCAGCGCGAGGCGCTCGTCGTGGGGTGTGTGCGCCCACCACGCCTCCCAGCCGGGCTGGCGCGCCGGGTC
The DNA here is from genome assembly GCA_025964465.1 of Thermoleophilia bacterium. Taxonomy (GTDB): domain Bacteria; phylum Actinomycetota; class Thermoleophilia; order Gaiellales; family SKUG01; genus JAGQUL01. Next base: position 2,593 of record JAOPYS010000008.1, on the reverse strand, counting down.
TGCGGGCGTGCCGACGAGGTGCTCCTCGTGCGGGACGCCGCCGTGCACGTCGGGCGTCGGCGCGTCGGGCTCGACGGCGTCGCGCCACGCGAGGCCGGGCGTCAGCTGGTCGACGGTGGTGATGCCCCACAGGTAGTCGATCCCGGGCGCGGGCGTGACGGTCGGGTCCTCGTCCTCGGGCGCCGCCTCCGCGAGGCCGCCGTTGGGGTAGCCCTCCAGGTCGAGGAACAGGTCGAAGCGTGACCGCTCGGGCAGGCGAGCGAACCCGCGCAGCTCGGGCTGGTCGTGCTCGGTGGGCGGGACGGTGTGGCACACGGGCCGGCCGAGCGTCGTCTCCTCCAGCTGGATCTTGGCCTGGCGCTGCGCGCGCAGGATGCCGGGCACCGACACTCCGGTGACGCCGTCGTTGTGTGCGGCCTGCACCAGCCGGCGCACCTCGGCCTGCGTGGCGTCGCTGTCGGGCTTGCCGCCGCCGACCGTGGCAACGTCGGAGATGGTCAGCTCGCCGAGCACCGCCGAGCCCGTGACGTGCGCGGCTCGCATGCCCGCGCGCTGCGTGCCGCTCAGGCGGGCCACGCGGCTGGCGTGGGAATCGTCGTCGCGACGCGCCTCGCACGCGGTCTGGAACCAGCAGTGCTGGCAGTGGTCCACCGGCTGCGGGTACTGGGAGCCCCATGCCTGCTCGAGCGTCGGCGCGGCCTCGCCTGCGCTGCACTGCTCGGCGAGCTCTTCGGCGGCAGCGAAGCGCTGGATGTAGCGCCGCCGCTGCAGGCGGCCGAGTGCGGCGGCCCCGGCGCGCAGGTGCCACTCCACGTCGCGGTTCTCGTCGTCGGGCGCGAGGATGTCGCCTGTGCGCGCTCCACCGGTGATGAGCCCGAGGCGCTCGCCGCGCCGCGCATCCTCGGGCCATGGGCCCTGCACCTCGTCGAGCAGCTCGGCGTACAACGCGAGCTGCGCGATGTGCGCGGCCTTGGCGTTGCGCGCGAGCTTGATGTCGACGACCTCGTAGCGCCACGGCGTGTCGAGCGCCGGGGCGCCAGCATCGTCGGTGCGTACGAGCAGGTCGGCGACGCCGTGCCACGCCGCGCCGTCGAGCACGCCGTACAGCGGCGCCTGCGCGATGATCCGGACTCCCGCGCGCATGCGCGCGAGGGTCTCTGGCGCAGCTCCCTCGAGCCCACCCTTCGGGCGCTGTGCGAGCTCGTCGCCGATCAGCTGCGCGAACCCCGCCGCGCCGTGGCGCGTCGCGGCGTGCAGCTGAATGCGCTCCATGAGCCGTTCCTCGAAGTCGTCACCGGCGGCCGCGCGCCCCGCGGCGTCGTCGATCGCCTCCACCCCGCCCAGCTGCAGCACGCCGAACACGCCGCGCTCGTGGAACGCCTCGGCCCGTGGCTTGAACGAACACTGGGTGGCCGCGACGAGGCGGCTGGGGCTGAACGCGCGAGCGGGCATGCGAGGGTCGTCTCCATTCTCCGGTCGGAGGGAACTCATGCCGCCCGCCGCTCGATCGTGAATCAGCCCGTCGCGCCGAGGTCCGAGACGCCGACGACCACGACGTCGCCGCCCTGCCGCCTCCATGCCACCACGACGTTGTCACCGCGACGACCCGCCAGCGTGCGGCGCAACGCCGGCGAGGGCACGCTCCACGAGTAGGGACGCGAGGCAAGGTCGGTGACCGCAACGCGCGCGCCGAACACGCCCGTGATCGTGACGAGGTCGGAGCCGGTCGCGCCCGCGCTCGGCGTGTTGCCACCCGGTGGCGGGGTCGACAGGGCGGGCGTGGGGATGTCGAGATGCGTGGACGCCGGCGTGGCGTGGTCGTGCCACGACCCGATCAGCACGAGCAGCAGCGCGACGCCGGCGAGCGCGATGCGCAGGCCGAACACGCGGATGATCCACCCCAACACGCGACGCGGCACGCCGTGCTGGCGCTCGCGCGACGGTCCTGCGGTCGGTGACCCGGCCCCACGCTCGACGCGAGCCGATCCGGTCTCGAGCCGCGGGCTCGTCGGGTCGGTGCGGCCGCGCCGGAACCAGCGCGTGGCGCCGCCCTCGATGAAGGGGCCCTGGAGGTGGGACGGGTCGCGCATCGCCTCCCAGCCTAGCGCCGCTCCGACGACTGCGGCCCGACCCGGTGGATCGCGCAGCGCCGGCGCCTCGATAGGCGGACGGGACAGCCGCGCCTGCGCTCCGCCTTGGACGGGTGGAGCATCAGCTGGCGCGACGGGACGAAAGGAGCGGCGCATGGCGCCCCTCTCACGCACGACAGTGGCCTTTCCGGCCGCTGCGACGACCACTACCATCGCACCGGCCAAGGCCGAGGTGAAGCACCGGAGCCTCTTCTCCACGACCAACCTCGTGCTCGGTGGAACCGCAGCCACCTTCATCACCGCTGGTGGCATCATCGGCAAGATGAAGGGCCACGGGCTCGCCGGACTCGGCATCGGCGCGGCACTCGCCACGGCCGCGGTCGGCGCGGCACTGCTGGGTGGCGCGAGCTCGTCGTACTACTACGACCCCTACCCGAGCACCCCGTACTACCCGTCGACCCCCGGCAACGGCGGCTGGGGCGGCGGCACCCCCAACAGCCCGG
>JAOPYS010000449.1 GCA_025964465.1 Thermoleophilia bacterium | reverse complement strand
GGCAGCCGGTGCCGCTGCCACGGTGCCCAGCGCACCCGTCGCGGCGACCGTCGCCCCGGTTGCGGCAGCCACGCCGGCCGCTGCGACGGTCGCGCCGACCCGCTCGGTCGCCGGTGGCGGCGAGGTCGGGTTCGGGAGCGCCTGGACCCCGGAGAACGCCACCCGCAAGTTCACGGGCAGCGTCGACAGCTACATCGCGGATGCGCAGCGCCACGCTGCCGCCCCGCAGCCCGCTGCCGTCCGCGCTGCCGCGCCGGTCACCGCGCCCGTCGCAGCCACGGCGAGCCAGCCGGTCACGCTGACCGTCGGGGCGAACGGCGAGGCCCGCACGGCCGCCGGCCTGATCGTCCCGTCCTACGCGTCGCCCGCCACGGGCTTCGTTCCGGGCGACACCGACCCGGGCACCATCGCCCGCCTCGCCCAGGCCATGGCCGGAGCACGCGGCTGACCCACAAGCATTCCCGACTTCGGGAAGATCACGACCGCCACTCGTCGCCCCACTGCCTGCACGCACCAGGGCGCGACCCTCTCACCGGATCGGTACCTCGCACACGCCCCCCAGGCTGCAGCGAACCACGGTACCGGACCTTCGCCCGGGAGGAGCGACGACGGCGGTCGGGCATCCGGGGGCACCTGGATGCCCATGCACCCCACGCTCGGGGCCCGACTTCGGTCGGGCCCCGTCGCGCTTCAGGCGCTCAGGCGTTGACGGCCGCGCGCTTGGAGGCGAGGCCGGCGAGCAGCGTGTCGAAGGAGTTGACGAAGGCGGCGACGCCCTCGTCGCGCAGCTCGTCGGTGACGCGCGACATGTCGATGCCGCAGCCCTCGAGCCGATCGAGCTCGCGGCGCGCCCGGGCGACGCGGTCGGCGTCGATCGTCACGGCAACCTCACCGGTGGCGGCGGCGAACGCCTCGAGCGTCGCCAGGGGCATCGTGTTGACGGTGCCCGCCGCGACCAGCTCGTCGACGTACTTGGTGGGCGCGTACGCCGGGTCCTTCGTGCCGGTGCTCGCCCACAGCAGGCGCTGCGGCTGTGCGCCCGCGGCGGCGAGGGGTGCCCACCGCGGCTCCTCGACGAGGCGCTGTGCGTCGGCCCACGCGACGACCGCGTTGGCGACGGCGGCGGTGCCACGCAGGGCGCGGCACTCCTCGCCGTCCATCTCGTCGAGCAGCGCGTCGACCTTGGTGTCGACCCGGCTCACGAAGAACGACGCCACGCTCGCCACGGTGGCGACGTCCCCGCCCGTCTCGTGCAGGCGCTCGAGCCCACGCAGCCAGGCCTCCCGCACGCGGGTGTACACGCCCACGTCGAACAGCAGCGTGACGTTGACGTTGACGCCGTCGGCGATCACCTGCTCGATCGCCGGCAGCCCGGCCTCGGTCGCCGGGATCTTGACCATGAGGTTGGGTCGGTGCACCGTGCGCCACAGCTCGAGTGCCTGCGTGACCGTCGCGTCCGTGTCGTGGGCGAGGTCGGGGTCGACCTCGATCGACACGTAGCCGTCGCCGGTCTGCTCGTGCACGTCGGCGAAGGCGTCGCAGGCGCGGCGGATGTCGTCGGTCGCCAGCAGCGAGAACACGGAGCGGTCGTCGTGGCCCGCCCCGGAGTGCCGTCGCACGTCCTCGTCGTAGGAATCCCCGGCGCCCAGGGCGGCCTGGAAGATCGACGGGTTGCTCGTCACCCCGCGCAGGGCGAGCCGGTCGACGAGGCGCTCGAGCTCCCCCGAATCGAGCCACGCCCGGCTGATCGAGTCCAGCCACGGTGCCTGGCCGAGCTCGGCGAGGCGCTGGAGGCGGGGGTTGGGGCTGTCGGTCATCGTCATCCTTCGGTCTCGGTCAGCTCGCCGGCCTCGAGGGCCAGCACCTTGTCGAGGCGGCGGCGGTGCCGCTCGTCCCCGGTGAACTCCGCGCCGGCCCACGCCAGCACGATCTCCTCGGCCACGGCGCCGCCGATGATCCGCGCGCCCATGCACAGCACGTTGGCGTCGTCGTGCTCCACGGCCTGGTGCGCGCTGTAGGTGTCGTGGGCGAGCGCGGCGCGGATGCCCCGCAGCTTGTTGGCCGCGATGCACGCACCGGCGCCCGAACCGCAGACCACGACGCCGCGCCACGCGCGCCCGTCCTGCACCGCGCGACCCACGGCCTCCGCGTAGTCGGGGTAGTCGACGCTCTCGGCAGAGTCGGTGCCCAGGTCGAGCACCCGGAACCCCGCACCGCGCAGCACCTCGCCGACCTCGTCCTTGAGGACGTAGCCGGCGTGGTCGGCGCCGATCGCCACGACACGTTCGCCGCCGAGCGCCATCAGCGAGCCTCGCCGTGGACCGTCGCGAGCGTGCGGTGGGCGGCCGAGACGACGCCGTCGACGCTGATGCCCAGCGCGGTCGCGGCTTCCTCGCCCGGGGCGGAGATGCCGAAGCGGTCGATGCCCACGACCTCGCCCGCGTCGCCCACGAATCGCTCCCAGCCGAACGTCGCCGCCGCCTCGACCGCCACGCGTGCGCGCACCGTCGGCGGCAGCACCGCCTCGCGCCACTCGCGTGGCTGCTCCACGAACAGCTCCTGGCACGGCATGCTCACGACGCGCGTGGGCGTGCCGTCCTCCTCGAGGCGGGTCGCGGCGTCGAGCGCGGTGTGCACCTCGCTGCCCGTGGCGATGAGCACCAGCTCGGGAGTGCCGCCCGTCGCCTCGCGCAACACGTAGGCGCCGCGCTCCACGCTCGAGCCCTCGAGGCGCGAGTCGCCGCCGTAGTGGAAGGGCGCGAGCTTCTGGCGGGTGAGCGCCAGTGCCACGGGGCGGTCGGTCTGCTCGAGCGCCAGCTTCCACGCCGCCAGCGTCTCGTTGGCCTCGGCCGGGCGCAGGACGAGCAGGTTCGGCATCGCCCGCAGCGACGCGAGCTGCTCGATCGGCTGGTGCGTCGGGCCGTCCTCGCCCAGGTACACCGAGTCGTGCGTGAACACGAAGATCGACGGCAGCTTCGACAGCGCCGCGAGGCGGATGGCCGGCCGCAGGTAGTCGCTGAAGATGAGGAAGGTGCCACCGAAGGCGCGCAGGCCGCCGTGCGCCGTGATGCCGTTGATGATCGCGCCCATGGCGTGCTCACGGATGCCGAAGTGCAGGTTGCGACCGCTCGCGTCGGCCGCGGTGATGTCGCCGCCGTCCTTGATCGTCGTGAGGTTCGAGCCTGCGAGGTCGGCGCTGCCACCGATCAGCTCCGGCAGCCGCGGCGCCACGAGGTTGATCGCCTGGCCGCTCGACTGGCGCGTGGCCGCGGGGCCCGCGTCCTCGAACTGCGTCGCCACGAGGTCGTCGGCCCAGCCGTCCGGCATCGTGCCCGACATCCGTCGCTGCAGCTCCGCCGCCAGCTCCGGCTCGGCCGCGCGCAACCGAGCCATCTGCTCGTCCCACGCCGCCCCGGCCTCCGCGCCGCGCTCCGCCACCGACGCGTACGCCTCGCGCACCTCGTCGGGGACGAGGAAGTCCGAATCCTCCGGCCACCCGTACGCCTGCTTGGTCAGCCGCACGTTCTCCGCGCCGAGCGGCTCGCCGTGCGCCTGCGGCGTGTCCTGCCGCGGCGACCCGATGCCGATGTGCGTGCGCGTCACCACGAGAGTCGGGCGCGCCTCGTCCGTGCGCGCCTCGGCGATCGCCGCGTCGATCGCCTCGAGGTCGTCGACGTCCTCGATGTGCAGCACCTGCCAGCCGTACGCCGCATACCGCGCCGCGACGTCCTCGGTGAAGCTCACCTCGGTGGTGCCGTCGATCGTGATGCGGTTGTCGTCCCAGAAGACCACGAGCTTGCCGAGCCCGAGGTGCGCCGCCAGCGAGGCGCTCTCCTGCGCCACGCCCTCCATGAGGTCGCCGTCGGAGGCGATCACCCACGTGCGGTGGTCGATGACCGTCGCCCCGCCCCGGTTGAACCGGTCGGCGAGCACGCGCTCGGCGAGCGCCATGCCGACCGCGGCGGAGACGCCCTGCCCGAGGGGCCCGGTCGTGTACTCCACGCCCGGCAGCTCGCCCAGCTCGGGGTGGCCGGCGGTGGGGCTGTGGAGCTGGCGGAAGTTGCGCAGGTCGTCGAGCGACACCCCGTAGCCGCTCAGGTGCAGCAGCGAGTAGAGGAGCATGGACGCGTGCCCGCACGAGAGCACGAACCGGTCGCGATCGGCCCACGCCGGGTCTGCGGGGTCGTGCTTGAGGTGGCGCGTGAAGATGCGGTGCCCGAGGGGTGCGAGCGCCATCGGCGTGCCCGGGTGGCCCGAGTTGGCGCGCTGCACGCCGTCCATCGAGAGGGTGCGGATCGTGTTCACGCACAGGGTGTCGAGCGCGGCGGGGGCGGCCGTGGCGGTAGCGTCCATGAGGGGGCGGATCCTGGGTCGAGAGGGGCGGCGAAGGGCTCCTCGATCCTACAGGTAGCGGTCGATAACAGCCGTGCCTCGGCCGATGCGCTCAAGTCCGCGAGGTCCCCGTGCCGATGCACCTCGCGTCGCACCCCGCTTGACCAGAGGCCCATGCACTCGCACGCTCGACACATGAAGCTCGGCCGCGCCACCACCACCGGTACCCTGCTGCTCGCGGGCAGCCTCGGGCTGCTGTCCATGGATGGTCCGCCCACCGACGCTGCGTCGATCGCAGGCGGCACCGGCACGGTCGTGGCCAGCGCGCTGCTCGGCCTGACGCTCCTGGCCTGGCGCTGGCGCGCCCGCTCCGGGTACACCTCCTACGTGCGCACGCCCGCACAGGAGGTCGCCGATCGCGACGGCGTCTACGCCGAGCTCGCCTCCGTCATGGAGGACGTGCACGGTGACGAGGCCCCAGTCTTCGGCGAGGCCGCGGCCGCGGTCTGAGCCTCGCCTAGTTGCCGCCGCCGGCCGCGACCATGTTCATGCCGCCGGCCGCGACGATGTTGCCACCGCCCGCCGCCACCATGTTGCCGCCGCCTGCCGCGACCATCGCTCCACCCGAGGTGGTGTAGATGATGCCGTTGCCAGCCGTGATGGTCGTGTTGCCGATGTTGCCACCGCCCGCCGCGACGATGTTGCCGCCGCCCGCGGCCACCATGCCGCCACTTCCGTTGGACGCGTAGACCGCATTCCCGCCGCCGGCGGCGACGATGTTGCCACCACCTGCCGCAACCATCGTGCCTCCCGCCACGTTGCCGCCGCCGATGGACACGAGGTTGCCGCCACCTGCGGCGACCATGTTGCCGCCGCCGGCAGCAACCATCGTGGCTCCCTTGGCGTTCTCGTTGATCGCCGTACCCATCGAGTACTGCATGAGCACGATGCCGCGGTCGGCGAGGCGGTTGACCTTCTCCGACTTCGTGGATCCCTGCGCTTCCGGCGCCTTGGCGCCGAACAGGTAGGCGAAGAAGTTCACGATCGGGTCGAAGAGCCCGCGTGCCTGCACCGCGGACCTGGACAGTGAACGCGACTTCCTGGAGCCCACGTCGGGGACGAAGCCGGCGAACACCATCTTCGCCGCGTTGTCGTAGACGAACCTGCGCCCGTCGAGCGTGTCGATGTAGTCACCCTTCAGCAGCTTGTGGGCCGTACCGTTCCCACGCTTGTACACGTTGATGGAGCCGGTGCCGCACACGGTCTTGGACTGTCCGTTGGGAGCCTTGGTCGTGAAGACCGCCAGCACCTCGACGACGCCGGGTCGGGTCGGGACGAACGACGGCGTGGTGAAGGTGCCTCCCCCGAACTTCGTGGAGGTCGCCGTCCGCCCGTCGAACGATGCGTCCGCTGACGTTCCCTGGACCCCCGACAGGTCGAAGTAGAGCCGCACGTCGTTCATCGGGTCGCCGGTGCGGGACTGCGCGCGAACGATGATCGATCCGTTGACGACGTTGGTCGTCAGCCCCCAGTCCTCCGCTGCGAGGCCGGGCCACAGCTTCGTCGACGTGTTGCCGAACGACAGCCGGATGTCCTGGAGCGCAGGATCACGAGGGACCGAGACGGTCGCGTCGAGCCAGCCGCCGGGCTTGCCCTTGGCCTTCGTCACGCCGCTCACCTCGCAGCGGTCGCCGCTGTCGAGGTCCTCCTCCTTCGGCTTCGTGTTGGTCTTGACGAACACGGCGTGGACGTCCTCGACCTTGCAGCCGATGTCGTTCATGTACGCCGCGAAGTCGACGAACTCCAGGCCGACGAAGGCCTTGGCCTCCGCGAGGCACTGGTCCTTGGTCGGGCCGCCCCACACGCGCAACGACATCACGAGCGGCCTCGAGACGCTGATGGAGGTCAGCGTTCGCGGGGCAGGGGTCTGCGCGATGACCATGCCGGGCTTCCACGCCTCGCCGTCGGGGTGCTTGGGCAGCCGGCTCTTCGGGAGGAAGACGACGTCGTGCTTCGTGTAGGTGACCTTGCCACCGAAGCCCGGGGTGAACAGGTCGACCGTGGTCAGTGGCTGCCCGATCCAGTCCGGCACCGGCACGCGCTCGTCGGTGTTCGTCAGCGTCGTCACCACGGTCGTTGCGGACGGGGTCGGCGCGGAGGCGATCGGGCCACCGACGAGGCCGCCGCCCGGCGGGCGGGTCACCGGCGGAAGCGGGGTGGCGGGCGTGAGGTTCTCGCAGTTCGTGACCTCGTCCAGGTCGAGGTCGCGGACCGCGGCGTCCTCCGCACCGCCGCAGTCGACGACGGTGTCGCGCGTGCCGTCCTGGACGCTCAGCGTGTCGGACCCGTCGCCCGCGGGGTCCCGCGAGTAGGTCGTCGTGACACGGTCTCCGAAGACCGTGTCGGCGCCTGGTCCACCCGTGACCGCATCGTTGTCGCCACCGCCGTACAGGAGGTCGTCACCGCCGCCACCGTCGACGAGGTCGTTGCCGTTCTGGGCGAAGATCCTGTCCGCGTTCGCGCTGCCGGTGATGACGTCACGCACGTTCGATCCGACGACGCCGTCGATGGAGTTGCAGGCGCCGCCGATGTCGTCCTGCCGGTTGCCGTCGATGAGGTTGCCGTCGTTGCGGACGCAGTCGAGTGACATCCGGAACTCGGTGGTGGCAGTCAGGGAATCCGGGTGGTACAGGTAGTCGACGTAGTCGGTTCCAGCGCCACCGATGAACGTGTCCGGGCCTGCCATGCCATGGAACGAGTTCACGGTGCTGGTCGTTGCGAACGCGGCGCCGTCGAACGTGTCGGCGCCGCCGCCACCACGGACCGTGTTGATGCCACCTTCGGGGTGGATCAGGAAGGGCTTGGTCAGGTTCGCGTCCGCGGTCAGGGTCGAGTTGCCGGCACCCAGCCACAGCTCCATGCCCGCGTCGAACTCGGCGCCGCTGACGTCGCACGTGACGACCCGCTTGCCGGCGGGGGCCCCGCCCGCCTCGACGCACTCGGGCCCTACCGGGGTCACGGGGACGGTGTCGGTGAAGGTGATCGTCCACTGATCCGCGCCGTCGTCGCCCACGACCTGAACGTCATTCGTGACCGTGCTCGATGACGGGTCGAAGATGACCCGCCGCGGCAGCGTGCCGAACGTGAAGACGGAGATGTACCCATTGCTGTCGGTGGGGGCGCCGCGATCGACGGTCTCGCAGTCGGCTGGAACCGGCACGGCGGAGTTGTCGATCGATGCGCTCTCGAGCTCGACCGTGTCGGCGCCGTCGCCACACTGGTAGACGTTGTCCATCCCACCAGCGTCGCGCAGGTGGAACACGTCGTCGCCATCGGCCACCGCGCCGTTCTCGCTCCACGTATCCGCATCCCCGTAGACGGAGTCGTCATCGGGGCCGCCGGTGATCTGGTCCCCGCCATCGCCACCCCGGATCGAGTCGTTGCCGACTCCGCCGTCGATCGTGTCGGCACCCTGCCGGCCGAAGATGTTGTCGTTCGCGAAGCTTCCGGTGAGGGTGTCCGCGCCGGGCGAGCCCACCAGGCCGTCAACCCCGGCTATGGCGCTGCCAGCGTTCTCGAGTCCGCCGTCGTAGGTGGCATTGCCGTCATTCGCGGCGCCGTCGAGCGTGACGCTCACGCCATCGGAGGCGGTCCGGCCGTCGTCGTAGACCACGTAGTCGTACACAAGGGGGGCCGGGGAGGTCTGGAACACGTCAACTCCGCGACCGCCCTTCAGGGTGTTCGTGACGGCAACCGCCCCGGTCTCAGTCGTGGAGTTGAGCAGGTCGGCGCCGTTGCCGCCGGTCGCGTACTGGTAACCGGAGGTGGAACCTCCGCGCAGGTAGACGTGAAGCGGCGTGGTGTCGGAGAGGTTCTCTGGCGTCACCGAGATCGCGTCGTCACCGTCGCTGCCCCAGATCTCGACGCCCCGCGCCATCTCCGTGTCGTCGACCCCGACGCAGGTGATGACGAGGCCACCGCCGCCCGGGGCCCCGGTGCAATCGGTCCCGGGTGCAGTCAGGGTCGTTGGCGCCGGGAAGATCGTGAGCTGCACGACGTCCGTGGCGGGCTTGGTGGCAACGTTGATCGAGGCGTTGTCGACGTCACCGTCCGACCAGGCGAGGATCACGTGGTCGCCGGCGATGTTCCCACCAGTCCCGACGTACACGCCCTCGGCCGGCGCCGTCGCCCAAGCCGTCCCCGGGAGCGCGAGTGCCGCGAGCAGCACGAGGGACGGGAGGAAGCGGCGCAGGGTGCGGGACATGGAGCTCCGGGGGCGTCGGGGCGCGGGGCCGCGCCGGTACATCGAGGACTGTACGGTCAGGCATGTGGGCGCGCACTCTCCCCGGGGGGGTAGGGTTTCGCGGCCGTGACCACGACCGAGACCGCATCCGAGGGGACCTCCGAAGGCGAGCCGCCCCTCGTCGAGCGTGCTCGGCTCCTGGAGCAGTGGGACGACCTGCGTGCGGCGACGGTGGCGGACGGTTCCGGTCGGCTCCTGCTGTGGGAGGGACGGCCCGGAGCAGGCAAGTCGCGCCTCGCGGCCGAGGCGCTGGAACGCGCGGCAGCTGACGGGTGGAAGGTGCTGCGCGCTGCGGGAGGCGAGCTGGAATCCCAGCACGACTTCACGGTCGTTCGCCAGGCGTTGGCGCTGCGCGACGCACACGACCCCGAGGTGCACCCCGGCGACGAGGCGGCGCTCCTGCACGATGCGTTCTGGACGCTGGCCGACCTCACCGACGGTGGCCCGGTCGCCCTGCTCGTCGACGATGCCCACTGGGCCGATGCGTTGTCGCTGGCATGGCTGGCGCACGTTGCGCGCCGCCTCGACGAACTCCCCATCGTCGTGCTCCTCACCGCGCGGCCGGGCGGGCCGGCGTCCATCGACCGCCTCGCCCTCAGCGGTGTCCGGGTCGCGGTCGAGCGCCTGTCGGTCGCTGGGGCACGATCCCTGGTCGAGTGGCAGTGGCCCGATCGCGAACCGACCGTCGCCTTCGTCGAGGCGTGCCACTCCGCAACCGGTGGGACGCCCTTCCTGCTGCTCGAGCTGCTGCGGGCCCTCCGCGCAGCGGGCATCGAACCTGATGACGCGGGTGCGACGCACGCGGTCGAGGTGACGCCCGAACGCGTCAGGGCCTGGGTTGCGGTGCGCCTCGACGGGCTCGGGGCCGAGGCCTGCGCCCTCGCGCAGGCTGCTGCACTGCTCGAGCCGGGCTCGCCGCTCGCGCGCATCGCACGCGTGGCCGACGTCGCCCAGGCGTCCGCCCTGCCGCTCGCCGGGGTGCTTGCGCGGGAGGCGATCCTGCGCCCACCGCCCGATACCCACCTCGTCCATCCGCTCGTTCGCGCAGCGGTGCGCTGCACCATCGACGCGAGTGCGCTCGACGCCATGCGCCGGCGGACGTCCGACGCCCTGGCGCAGGAACACGCGACCGCCGACCAGGTGGCGCTGCCGCTGGTCGATGCGGTGCCCTCAGCAGACCGCGTCGTCCTCGATCGTCTCGTTGCGGGCGCCGTGCGGGCGTTGGAACGTGGGCTCCCCGACCTGGAGGTGCGCCTGCTCGAGCGCGCCGAGCGGGAGGGATGCCCGCTGGAGGCCCCGGAACGTGCCGCGCTGTTGCGGATGCTCGGCGCCGCCGTGGCTCGAACGGGCGGTGATGGTGCCGACCGGTGGTTCCTCGCGGCGGCGGAGGTCGAGCCCGATGCGGTGCTGCGTGCGAGGGACTCGCTGTCACTGGGCCGCGCCCGGTTCGCGCGCGGCGAGTTCGAGGCGGCGCTCGAGGCGTTCGCGGTCGGCCAGGCCGTGAGCGAGGGTGTCGGGGACGTGGAGCTCGACCTCGAACTCGAGGCCGGGTGGGCGAGCAGTGTCGTGTTCACGCCGCTGGCACGCGAACCGGATTCGCAGGCCCGCCTCCGCCGTCTCGTGTCGCGCTCCGGGCAGCCGGCGACGTCCGCCGAGCGCATCGCGATGGCGCACATGGCAGGGCTCGAGATGCTCATGGCCGGAAACGCGGCATCGACTCGCGAGCTGGTCGACGCCGCATGGGGCGGTGGCGCGCTCCTGGCCGCGGCAGGGCCGGAGGAGCCTGCGTTGTGGGCCGTGACCGCTGCGGCGTTCGGGCTCGGCGACCTGGACCTCGTGGTCGAGGTCGCGGACGCCACCGAGGCGGCCGCTACCCACCTCGGCGCCCCCCTCGCGCGCGCCGCAGCCTGCTGCGTACGCTCGTTCGCCCGGTACCAACGAGGTGAACTCGCCGCGTGCATCGAGGACTGTGAGGTGTCGCTGCGCCTGGGCAGCACGGCGGACGGCACGAACCGCGGTACCTTCCTGCCGGTGGCGGTCGGCACGCTCGCTCGGGCCCTGCTCGCCACGGGCGACCTCGCTGCTGCCCGTGCGATGGTCGACCTCGACGCCGACCACGAGGCGGTGTGGTCCCGGCAGCTCACCTTCGTGCCGATCCTCGCTGCGCGGGCGGAGCTGCTCCAGGCCGGGGGCGATGCCTCGGGAGCGCTCGAGGCATGGCTGTCGGTCGGGGCCCACGAGCGGGGGCTCATCGGGCGTGACCTCAACTCCGCCTACATGGGTGGATGGCGGTTCGGGGCGGTCGACGCGCTGCTGGCACTGGGACGCCGAGGAGAGGCAGGGGAGCTCGCCGACGAGGAGCTGGCTGCCTCGCAGGCGTGGGGGCAGGCGCGTGGCGTCGCCCGCGCGACCCGCGCCCGCGCAACCGTCGACGGCCCGGCGGGTCTCGAGGACCTCGAGCGTGCGGTGGCGCAGTTCGCCGCGGCCGGACTGCGGCTCGACGAAGCGGCCGCGCGCATCGCGCATGGCGCGCAGTTGCGGGCAGCGGGCCGGCGAACGGATGCGCTCGCCGTGCTTCGCGAAGGTCTCGACCGGGCCGACCGGATCGGCGCTCGCGTCCTTGCCGACCGCGCTCGTGAGGAGCTGCTCGTGCTGGGCGCACGTCCGCGGCGACAGCGCACTGCAGGCGTCGCCGCGCTGACGGCGACCGAGCGGCGCGTGGCGATGCTCGTCGCGGAGGGCCGCACCAACCGCGAGGTGGCGGAGCACCTCGTCGTGACGATGCACGCGATCCGCTACCACCTGCGCAACGTCTACGCCAAGCTGGGGCTCAGCGAACGCGACGGCTTGGCCGAGGCCCTGAGGTCAGGCGGGGCCGTCGACGAGTGAATCGTCGGGCGCGTCGCGCCAGCGGCCGGGGGTGAGCTCCGAGTCGCGTCCGACGACCGTGACCATCTCGCGCGTGGCGCTCAGGACGGTCGGGGTCCGCAGCAGCGGCTGCTCGCCGAGGAAGGCGTCGCCGTCGATCGAGTGCGGGGCGTCGATCCACTCGCCGTGCGACTTCACGGTCGTGCGCAGCGGTGCGAGCCAGAAGGCCCCCGCGCGGGCGTCGCGCAGGACGGCGATCGCCGGGTGCAGGCTCACGGTGCGGGTAGTGCCGTCGGCGAGGTCGACGTCGAGCTGGACCGCCTGCTTGGCAAGCAGGTGCGCAGCAGCGACGGCTGCCTCCCGGGTCGAGCCGCCGAAGGTGACGGAGGGGCGAAGGTCGCCGGAGAGCCCGCGGTCGGCGGGGATCCACGCCTCGTGCCATGCCGAGACCTGGCTGCCCGTGCCGTAGTCGAAGCGCGCGATGGGGCTGGTCCACCAGCGCGACCAGCGTGCCGGCGGATGGGGCACGGCGGCGGTGTCGGCGGGAGCCGCGGCCGCGGCCTGGGTGGGGAGTGATGTGCTACCGAGGGGGAGGGGTGCAAGCTTCATGGCCGGGATGGTAGCGGCGTCGATCCATCAGGTCGAATCGCGCAATTGGCGTCGTGCCATTGCTTCTTCAATGGCAGGCGGGATGGGTGCCAGCCGGCGGCAGCCGGCACCACGGCTAGGCTCCCGCGAATGTCACGCGCTCCCGCCATCGAGGGTCCTGATCTGCAACCCGCCCTGCTCCGCCCGCCGGATGTGCCCGGTTCGGCGGGCTGGCGCGTCCACGTGTACGCCCACACGCACTGGGACCGCGAGTGGTACCGCACCCACGAGCGCTTCCGCATCCAGCTCGTCGGCGTCGTCGACCGCCTGCTGCACACGCTCGACTCGGACCCGCGCTTCTCCACCTTCGTGCTCGACGGGCAGATGGTGCCGCTCGAGGACTACCTCGAGGTCCGCCCCGAGGAGGAGCCGCGCATCCGCCGGCTCGTCGGTGCCGGGCGCCTCGAGGTCGGTCCTTGGTACGTGCTGCCCGACGAGTTCCTCGTCTCGGGCGAGGCGCTCGTGCGCAACCTGCTCGAGGGCCGGCGGGTCGCCTCGCGCTTCGGGGAGCCGCTCGCCGTGGGCTACCTGCCCGACCCCTTCGGCCACGCCGCCCAGCTGCCGGCGATCCTGCGCGGGTTCGGCATCGACAACGCGATCTTCTCGCGCGGCATGCACGACGAGTTCGAGGCGAGCGGCAGCGAGCTCCGGTGGGAGGCGGCCGACGGCACCGACGTGCTGGCGATCGTCCAGACGTCGCCGTACACGAACGGCTACTGCAACGCCGAGCTGTTCGGGCGGGGGAACGGCCCCGACGACGACGCCCCCTACGACGCCGCGCGCGAGCTGGCGCCGCTGCTCGCCGACGGCGCGCGGGCGGACGTGCTGCTCTTCGCGGCGGGGTGCGACCACGAGACGGTCCAGCCCGAGCTGCCCGACATCGTGGAGCGGCTCGAGCAGGTCCTGCCGGGCGCCGACGTGCGCATCACCGGGCTGGATGCGGTCGTCGCGTCCGTGCGCGACGCCGAGCGCCGACTCGAGGCCGACGGTCGGCCGCTGCACCGCTACCGGGGCGAGCTGCGCGGCTCCCTCCACGCGCCGATCCTCGCCTCGATCTTCTCGGCGCGGATCCCGCTCAAGCAGGAGAACGACCACATCCAGGGGCTGCTGGAGCGCCACGTCGAGCCGCTCATGGCGACAGCCGTGCTCGCCGGCGTGCGCCCCGCGCGTGACGTGCTGCCCTTCCTGCGCCGGGCCTGGCGCACGACGCTCAAGAACCATCCGCACGATTCGATCGGCGGCTGCTCGGTCGACCACGTCCACGAGGAGATGCCGGCGCGCTCGCTGCGCGTGCGCTCCATCGCCAACGGCCTGCTCGAGGACCTGCGCATCGCGCTCGACCTCGGTGGGACGACCGTCGTGCACGACGGCGAGGGGTGCGGCGGCATCGCCGAGCTCGGGGACGGCAGCGCCGTCGCCATCCGGCCCGGCGTGCCGGGCGTGCTCGCCCCGCTCGACGAGCTGCTCGTCCAGGACGCCGACGTGGAGGTCCTCGACGACCGCACCGTCCGTGCCGGAGGGCTGGTCGCGCGCGTGGCGACCGCGCCCGACGGCGTGTCCCGGCTCGAGGTCGATCCGGGCACGGGCGGCGAGCCGATCGCCGTGGACTTCGTCGACGTCGCCGATGCCGGCGACGAGTACGACTTCGGTCGCGTGGCCGGCGACGTGGAGCGCATCGCGACGCTGGTGGGCTGGGCGTCGCGCGCAGGGGGCCCGGGCGTGGCCGAGCTGGTGCTGGCCTACGACCTGCCGCTCCCGGTGGGGCTCACGGCGGATCGCTCCGCCCGCGCGGCCGAGGAGGTCGACCACCGCATCGACGTCGTCGTGCGCGTCTCGGCCGCGAGCCCCTTGGCGCAGCTGGTGGTGGAGCTCGACAACCGCGCACTCGACCATCGCCTGCGGGCGCGCGCGAGCGCGGGCGTGCGCGGCGTGCGCGTGGAATCGCACGGCCACTTCGCGGTGATCGACCGCACCGCCCGCCCGGCCCAGCCGCGCGGGGCGTGGAAGCAGGAGCCGCCGGGCCTCGACCACTGCCTGGGCGCCGTGCGCCTCGTGCAGGACGGCCCCGAGCCGCGCGACCTGCTGATCGCCGGCCGCGGCCTGCACGAGTACGAGGTGCACGAGCACCCGGCCGGGGCGCGTGACGGCGAGACCTCGATCGAGCTCACGCTCCTGCGGTCCGTCGGATGGCTCAGCCGCGACGACGTCGAGGGGCGACCCGGCCATGCGGGGCCGGGCCTGCCCACGCCCGGTGCGCAGTGCCTCGGCCGGCACCGCGTCGACCTCGCGGTCGGTTCCGTGCTGCGCCCGGGCATGACGCCGGAAGCGGCTCGCCTCGCTGCGGTCGATGCGGCGCGCGAGTACCTCGCGCCGCCGCTCGTGCTCGAGCCCTTCGGCATCGAGGCTCGGCAGGAGTCGGGGGCGCTCGCGCGGGCGCGCGACGTCCTCGAGGTCACGCCGGACGGTGCGCGGGCTCGCGTCGAGGCGCTCGGCCTGCGCGTCGGGGGCGAGGGCGTCGTGCCGAGCGCGACCAAGCTGGCGGACGATGGCTCAGGTGACCTTGTCGTGCGCTGGTGGGCGCCCGTCGGCACGGGCCAGGCGCGGGCGCGGCTGGAACTCGACCCGGCGGTGCGCGTCGCATCGGTGCTGCGGGCCCGGCTCGACGAGACCCCGCAGGGCCCCGCCCCGTTCGCCGACGGCACCTGCGAGGTCGCGGTGCGGCCGGGGGCGATCCTCACCCTGCGCGTCGCCCTCGAGCGCTGAGGCGCCGTCCCGCTCGGAAAAGGCCACCTTGTGGCACCTTCTGCACCCGGGGGTGGCCTGACCCCGCTCTGGGCGGGGAACCTCGCCTTGTCGATCCCCCGACCCCGTGGTTCACTGGTCCCATGCGACGCCTCCTCCTCATCGCTGCCACTGTCGCCATCGTCGTCGCAGCCTGCGCCGGCGTCGCCTCCGCCCGCATGGACCACCGCACGGCGCCCCGCCCCGTCGCCGCGCCGTTCCACGCTCCTGCCGCCATGCCGCGTCCAGACCGCGCGCAGCCGGGTGCCTGGGGCTTCCGCACCTCGGACGCCCTGGCCCGTGACATCTCCGGCGCCTCGAGCGCTCCGTCGGCCCCCGCCGCATCCGGTGGCGCCAGCATCACCGTGACCGCCACCGTCCTGCCCGTCGTCTTCCTCGTCGTCGACCGGGCCGGCCACGTCCGCTCGATCACGACCAACACCGAGGCGCGCGACGCCGCCGGCGTGCTGTACCTCGTGCGCTCCGGCTCCACGAGCGGCGCTGCGCGCCCGCTCACGCCCGCGACGTGGCGCTCCGCCCGGGCCGCCCTGGCCCACGCCCACGCGGGCACCGGCACCGTCTGGTCCGCCTGACCGACCCGGTACGCCCGGCGTACACTGCGCCACGATGCCCACCGACGCCACAGCCCGGCCCGCCGACCCGACCGCCCCCGTGCAGGTGGCACCCGGCATCTTCGCCGTCGCCATCCCGCTGCACGTCCGCACGGAACCCGCGAACGCCTACCTGCTCTGCGACGACGACGGCGCCGTCACGGTCTTCGACACCGGCATCGCGGCCGGGGCCGACGAGCTCTGGCCCCGCGCCCTCGCCTCGATCGGCGCCACCGCGGCCGACGTGGCACGGATCGTCGTCTCCCACCACCACCCCGACCACATCGGTGGCGCCGGGGTTCTGCACCGCCTCACCGGCGCGCCGGTGCTGGCCAGCCCGTCCACCGTCGAGCAGGCGCCCGACGTCTGGGGGGACGCTGGGCGGATGGAGGCGTACTTCGACTCGATGCGGGCGCACCTGCACGAGCACGGCCTCCCCGACCGGATCGCCGACATGCTGGCCGGCGAGGCCGACGTCGTGCGGATGGCGGTGGACCTGCCGCCGGACGACTCGTGGCGGCCGCTCGTCGACGGGGAGCTGCTCGAGGCAGCCGGTCGCACCTGGCAGGCCATCGCCACGCCGGGCCACGCGGACGGGCACCTCGTGCTGCTCGACGTCGGCCCCGAGGGGCTCCTGCTCGCGGCCGACCACCTGCTGGAGCGCATCTCGCCGGCGGTGGGTCGCTTCCCGCGCCACGCCGCCGACCCGCTCGCCGGCTACCTGTCCTCGCTGGAGCGCATCGCCGCCGCGCCCGTCGGGACCATCCTCCCGGGCCACGGCGCTCCGTTCACCGGCGCCGCCGCACGCGCACAGGCCCTGCTGGAGCACCACCGCACCCGCATCGATCGCAGCGTCGCCGCCGTCGACGGCATCGGCGACGCCACCGCCTTCGACGCCGCCGGCGTCGTCTTCCACAAGGTGTTCAACGCGCCCGATGCCGACGCCGCCAACCTGCGGTTCGCCACCACCGAGACCCTGGCCCACCTCGAGCGGGCGCGCTTCGACGGTCGCCTCGTGCGCGCGCGTGGAGCCGACGGCCTGGTCCGCTACCGCAGCCCCGGTGGTTGAGGTGGTCCGCCCGGTGCGGTAGCGTGCCGGGCATGGTCCAGGGCATCGTCATCTTCTTCCACGTCATCTTCTCCGTCCTCGTCGTCACGCTGGTGCTCATGCACTCGGGTCGCGACTCGGGGCTCGGCTCGCTCGGCGGTGGCAGCGGTCAGGGCGGCGGCCAGCACGTCATGGAGCGCAACCTGGACCGCATCACCGTCATCACGGCGGTGCTCTACCTCGTCACGACCCTGGCGCTCGCCAAGCTCCTGAACTGAACTGCGGGCGGCCGTCGGCCGCTTTCGCAGGTTTACGGACCGTCCGTGCGTTATGCCTTGCCTCCAGTGGGTAGGGAGGCCACAGTGTGGTGGCGGGGTGCGTGCGCAGCGTGGGGACGCAGCGGATGACCGGCACCCGGCAAGCGATCAGGGGAGTACGTCGTGTCCGTGAGGTTCTCGAGGTTCATCAGCGCGTTCGCCATCTGCGTGATGGCTGCGTTCATCGCCGCCGCGTGCGGTGACAACAGCTCCGGCGGAGGCGGCGGCAACGGTGGGGGCGGCAGCTCCGACCTCGCCGATGCCCAGGAGCTCGTCGCGAACATGAGCGAGGAGGCCGAGCCGGGCCAGTTCATCCCGGCAGGCATGTCCTACCTCGACGCGGTCAACACGAAGGGCTACGTCCAGTTCGCGGGGCTGTACCGCCTCGAGGGCCAGGACAACAAGGTCGTGCCGGCGCTGGCGACGGGGGCTCCCGACATCAGCGACGACGGGCTCACGTACACGATCAAGATGCGCGACGACGCCAACTGGAGCGACGGCAAGCCGATCGTGGCGGACGACCTCGTGGCGGCGGTCCGCTACGCGCTCGACCCCAAGACCGGTGCCTACTTCGCTGGGTTCCTGTCCTCCGTGGTCGGTGCCTGCGAGTCGCTCGCCGATGGCGACAAGGCGAAGATCGCCAAGTGCTCCGACACGCCGACCGATGGCTCGCCCGAGCAGATCGGCGTCGTCGCCAAGGACGACCACACGGTCGAGATCAAGCTCAACAAGCCCGTGCCGTGGTTCGAGCAGCTGCTGACGATCCAGATCTTCTACCCGCTGCGCGAGGACCAGCTC
>JAOPYS010000333.1 GCA_025964465.1 Thermoleophilia bacterium | reverse complement strand
GCCGCCGCCACCGCTGCCACCACGGTTGCGGTTGCGGCCACCACGCGAACCGCGTCGCCGTCGCCGGGCAGCCGTGCCCGCCGCCGTCGCGGCAGCACCCTCGCCCTCGCCGTCGACCTCGCCGTCGTCGGTGCTGGTGGCGGCCGGCGACATCGCCGCGCGCGGCATCGTTCCCGCAGGGACGCTCACCCCGCGGGAGGCGAGCAGGTCGTCGCCACCCTCGGCATCGATGCTCGGCTCGTCATGGTCGTCGCCCACCGGCGCGCGTCGCGCCAGCGGCCGGTCGTCGTCCTCGTGGTCGACGGCCGCGACGCTCAGGGCGTCGATCGTCCCGTCACCGTCGCTGCCGTCGTCGGAGTCGTCGGCCGGGAGTGCGTCGTCGTCATCGACGTCGCCCTCCCCCGCCGGCTGCGGCTCCGACCCCGAATCCGAATCGGACGCGTCGTCGCCGCCGTCCGAACTCGAGTCGTCGTCGGAGCCGTCATCGTCCCCGTCGTCGCCCTCGCGGTCGTGGTCGTCGTCCTCGTCGTCGTCATCGTCGTCGTCGTCATCGGCGTCATCGTCGCCGTCGCCGTCGCGCTCGTCGTCCTCGTCGTCGTCGGCTTCCTCGCCGTCGTCGCCGTCACCCTCCTCGTCGGCGACTCCGCCGTCGAGCATCACGAGGCGCTGCGGGATCTCCGTGCGCTCGTCATCCGGGTCCTCGACGGGGTCCGACGGGATCTCCGTCTCGTCGTCCTCCACGTCCTCGTACTCGGCGTCGTCCTCGAAGTCGCCGTCCTCGCCATCCTCGCCGTCATCCTCGAGGTCGTCCTCGTCCTCGAGGCCGTCCGCACCGACCGCGCCCACGCCGACCGTGGCCTTGCGACGACCGCGGCCACCGCGACGCCTGCGTCGTCGTGCCGGCTTGACCAGCGTGGCGAACGCGCGCCCACCGGCGCACGCCGCGATGAGGATGGTGCGCTCCTCGCCGACGACCGAACCCGCGCCGACGACCGTGACGAGCACGCCGTCGACCATCGCGAGGCCGTCGTCCTCACAGGACGGGTCGACGCGCTCGATGAGCACCTTGTGCTTCGTCCCGCGCAGCAGCGGGTCGGGCAGGCCCTCGACCTTGGCGATGTCACCCGTCGCCCGCACCGCGAAGGTGTTGGACGTGAGGTCCGGGTCCGGGAAGACGCGGATGGTCTTGCCCGCGCGCTTGTTGAGCTCCGCCTGCTTGCCGATGTTGCCGGCCAGCACGCGCGCCACGTCGGGCTGCGTCTCGATCGCGACCGCCTCGACGTCGGCGTCGAGCCCGGCGGCCAGGTCCACGACCGCGCGCTCCACCTCGATCGCGTGCGTCTCCGCGCTCACCTGCACGCCGCGGCCCTCGCAGGCCCGGCAGGTCGAGGTGAGGATCTCGCGCACGCCCTCGGACACGTTCTGGCGCGTCATCTCCACCAACCCGAGCGGGCTGATCTCGACGAGGTAGGTCTTGGTGCGGTCCTTGCTCAGCTCCTTGCGGAAGTGCTCGAGCACGGCGTCGCGGTTCTTCATCAGGTTCATGTCGATGAAGTCGACGACGATGATGCCGCCGAGGTCGCGCAGGCGCAGCTGGCGCACGACCTCGCCCGCGGCCTCCATGTTGGTCTTGGTGATCGTCTCCTCGAGCGACGCGGTGCCGACGTTCCGACCGGTGTTCACGTCGATCACGTGGAACGCCTCGGTCTTGTCGATGATCAGGTAGCCACCGCTCTCGAGCTCGGCACGCTTGGAGAGGGTCGAACGGATCGCCTCCTCCACGCCGTAGCTCTCGAACAGCGGGCGCTGCCCGTCGTGCATGCGCACGCGCTCGGCCAGGATCGGCGAGGTGCGCTTGAGGTAGTTCATGATCCGCTGGTACTGGCGGTCGTCGTCGACGAGCACCTCCTCGACCTCGTCGTTCATGAGGTCGCGGATGATCCGCAGGGAGAGGTCGGCCTCGTTGTAGAGCAGCTTCGGCGCGCGGGCCTGGCCGGCCTTGTCCATGAGCTGCTCATGCAGGCGCAGCAGCAGCTGCAGGTCCTTGGCGATGTCCTCCTCGAGGGCACCCTCCGCAGCGGTGCGGACGATCAGCCCACCACCCCACGGCAGCTCGAACTGCTTGACGATGTCGCGCAGGCGGTTGCGCTCGGCGTCCTCGAGCCGGCGACTGACACCCATGCCCTCGCCGTCGGGCACGTAGACGAGGTAGCGACCCGCGAGCGAGTACTGGGTCGTCAGGCGCGAGCCCTTCGTCCCCATCGGGTCCTTGACGACCTGGCACAGGATCTCCTGGCCGGGCTTGATCAGGTCCTGGATCTTCTTCTTGTTCTGGATGCGGGCGCGCCCACGACCCTCGGACCTCTTCTCCTTCGGCTGGTCCTCGCCCTTCGCTTCCGCCTCCTCGGCCTCCGCCTTCTCGCGGTCCTCTTCCTCCATGGCGTCGCCGATGTCGAGGGTCTCGTCGTTGGTGGCGGCGGCGATGGCCATCGCCTCGGCGGGCGTGCCGATCGGCAGCATGTCCGGGGCCGCGTCGCCGGTGGCGTCGGCCGACGCCGCGGCGCCGTCCTCACCGTCGGCGGCGGGCTCCGTCTCGGCGGCGGCGGGAGCAGGCACGGCCTCTACCTCGGTCGCCATCGAGACCTTCATGATCTGGTCGGAGTCGGCCGCGGCCGGGGTGATCTCGTCGACGTAGAGGAAGCCGTTGCGCTCCAGGCCGATGTCGACGAACGCAGCCTCCATGCCGCGCAGCACGTTCTGCACGCGGCCCTTGTAGATGTTGCCCGCGAGGGAGCGCTTGCCCTTGCGCTCGACGTACACCTCGACGACGGTCTGCTGCTCGCGGATGGCGACGCGGATCTCGTTGGGGTCGGACGCGTTGATGAGGATCTGCTTCTTGACCGGATCCTTGGGGCGCTCGTTGGCGTCGAGCACGCGGCGTGCGCTGCCGCTCGAGGCGGAGCCACGGCGGGTGCGCTCGCGACTGCGACCGCCGCCCTTCTTGCCACCACCCGAGCGACCCGAGCGACCATCTCCACCACCGGAGCGACCACCGGAGCGCGAGCCGCCGGAGCGTGAGCCGCCCGAACGACCGCCGGAACGGCTGCGACCGCCACCGCCCGTGCCGTCCTTCTCCTGCTGCTCCTTGAGCTCGGCCGCGTTGCTGCGGGTCACCGTGCGGGTGGTGCCACCCTGGCCACCGGAGCCGCCCTCGCCGGAACCCGAGCCGCCGCGGCCACGGCCACGACCGCCACGCCTGCGGCGGTTGGCGCTGGAGCCACCCTCGCCCGTGGAGCCGGAATCTCCGTCGCGCGGGGTGTCAGTCGCCGTGCTGCCCTGCGGGCGATCACTGCCTTGGCGCTCGCCGCCCTGACCACCCTGACCGCCACGACCGCGGCCGCCACGCGAGCCACGCCGGCGGTTGCCCCCTGCGCTGCCCTCGGGCCGGTCGCCACCCTCGCCCTGGGCCTGACTGCCCTGGCGGTTGCGGTTGCCGCCCTGCGAGCGCTGGCCGCCCTGGCCCTCGCCACCCTGGCCCTGGCCACCCTGGCGGTTGCCGCCTCGGGCACGATCCTGGCCATCTGCCGCGCCGGAGCGGTTGCCGCCCTGGCGAGTGCCGCCCTGGCCGCCCTGACGGTTGCCGCCGCCCTGGCCGCCCTGGCGATTGCCGCCGCCGGAACCGCCGCTGCCGCTGCCGCCGCTGCCGCCGGTGCTGCCCTTGCTCGGCGCGGACGGAGTGCCGCCGCCGATTGCCTTCTTGACCTTGTCAAAGAGCCCCATGAGGTGGCCCAACCTTTCGGAGTGAATGGATGCCGAGGGGTGCCGCGCGCATCAGCACGCGCCCCACGGCCGGGCCGGCCCGTC
>JAOPYS010000401.1 GCA_025964465.1 Thermoleophilia bacterium | reverse complement strand
GCAGGCCGGCCTCGACCGACACCTTGCCGGTGCTGGGGACGCTCTTGCTCTTCCACGGCCGGCCGGAGCCGCTCACGGAGGCACGCACGTCGTACTCGCCCACCGGCAGGTCCCGGAACGTGACACGCCCGGAGTTGAAGGTGAGCGGCCCGAACGACTGGCCCGTGCGGGTGTTGACGAGGCGCACCGATCCGTTGACCGGTTGCATCACCATCCGCGTGAAGAACACCTCGGCGCCGACTGGAGGCGCGAAGCCGGGGTACTGGTCGCAGTCGACCTTGAGCCCGTTGTCGGGCATGCGCGAGATCTCCGGGTCGGCGCACTTGTAGGCGGCGCAGTCCCGATCGTCCGTGCCGGTCGTCGCGCGCTGGGGCCCGTCACACGTCTTCTTGATCGTGGTCGGGGTGGTGGTGTCCAGCGACGGCGGGGGGAGCAGGTCGACCGCCTCCTGGTTCGTGGTGCAGTCACCCACGGGGATGCGCTCGTCGATCTGGTTCAGCGCCTCGCACGCGTCGACCGTGACACGCCCGGTCTGGACCCGGATCGACGGATTCAGCTCCGACTGCACGGTCATGGCGTGCAGGTTCTGGAAGCGCGCCGCCAGGCCCGAGGTCGGAGCGATGGTGATCGAGAGGCGGTAGATGTCCGGCAGGACTCCGTCGGAGTCCTTGCCGTTCGACCCGGGCTCGGTGTCGGCCGCGAGGTCGATGCCGGTCGCCACCGCGGAGACCTTGAAGTCGACGGCGCCGCCGCCCTCGGTGGTCTTGCCGAGGCTGGCGTACGTCGGGTTCGCGGCGAGCCACGGGGCGAGGTCGCACTTGGGTGATGCCGGGTTCCACGGGGTCTGGCGGGCCCGGCACCAGGTGGCCCAGGAGGGGTCGGCCTGGAGGCTGGCGAGCATCTGGTTGGCGACCTGCGTCTGGTGGTCGCGGACCTTGGTGGCGCCGGTGGTACGCGACGTGCCGCCGGCGACCGCCGTCGCCCCGACGATGACGATGGCGAGGATGAACGCGGCGATGATCACCTCGACGATCGAGAATCCCGCCTCGCGGCGCGAGCGTCGGCGGGTGCGCGCATGCAGTCGTGTTGACACGTGGTCTCCGGTCATCGGCATGTCGGGTCGCTGAGGCGGGCGGGGTCGAAGAGGCAGTCGGTGTTGGCGTCGCGCACCTGGAAGGGCTGCCACGCACCCGTCAGCGGGAAGTACGGCGGCGGGTTGCGCTTCAATTCCTTGTCCCAGCGGTAGTCGCGCGTGCCTGTGTAGCCCGCCTTGTCCCCGCTCGGCCACTTCCAGACGAGCAAGGGCGGACGGTGGCCCGCGACGGAGCCGTCGATGGTCACCTTGCCCGGGCAGCGCGGCGCCGCGGTCTGCAGCTCGTTGGTGGTGTAGCGCGAGGGGATGGTGAGCCCGCCGGTGGCGGCCACCATTGCGGCCTGTACGGTGTAGGCGTTGCAGACCGAGGCGCCCGAGTTGACGTCCTTGTACATCCACAGCACGACGTCGCCCTGTGCGATGAGACCGATCGAGGACGTGACGTCGTCCCCCTTCGTCAGGTTGCCGTCGATGAAGATCGTCGCCGATCCGGGCCCACCCGTCGTGATCTGGACGCCGTTCGCGTCCACGCCGCCGCGTTCGGCGGCGATCGTCACGCGCGTGTCAGCCGCCACGTTGCCGCGGACGCGCACGTCACGGTCGAAGACGAAGGCGTTCACGCGGCTGAGGCCGACGCTCCGACTCCCACCGCCGGGGTACTGGACGGTCATGCGGCGCCCGCTGAAGACCACGCCCCAGGCGGAGTCGTAGGGGCCGCTCAGGGGCCCGGGCTGGACGTTGCTCGCGTACACGTCGACGTTCGGTCGCCCCTTGCTCTTGGCGACCCGGATCGAGCGGATGGAATCGATCGCGCGCAGGAAGCTGATGGTCTGTCCCGTGGCGCCGACGCTGCGGCACCCGGGCACCGCGATCTTGCCGACCGCGATCGAGAGCGACGCGTCGCCGACGCACGAGACGCCGGGTTCGCCGTAGATCCAGCGTGACCCCATCCCCGCCGGTGCCTGGGCCACGGTCGAGAACGAGGCGTCGCCGAGCCCGTTGGAGTGGACCGGCCCGTTGATGCTGGCGCCTGAGTTGAGGCGCACGTTGCCGTCCGAGATCTGCTGGTAGTCGGCGAAGCGTCCGGGCCGCAGCTCCGCGCGGGCGTAGGAGGCCTTCGAGTATGCCCGGGCCACGGGCGAGCCCAGCCACGACCGCAGGTACACCACGACGTTGGGCGGCTCGTTGCCGGTCACGTCGGGCATGATCAGCCGGTACATCTCCCAGTACGCCTTCACGCCACCGGAGGCGCACACGGAGGCGGGCAGGCCGGCGCCCGTGCACACGGACGGTGCGATGTCGATCGATTCCTCGACGATCACGTTGAACAGCGGCTGGCTGACCGGCTGCAGCCGGTACGACCCACCGCTACCGATGTGCTCCCACACCTGGTCGACCGTCTGCAGCTCCCGCGGCAGCCCCGGCAGGTCGGCGGGCTTGAGCACCCGCGCCTGGGCGCCCGTCACCTGCGTCACCTGCTTGAGGTCGTCCTCGTCGAGGCGGTAGTAGTCCTGTTCCGAGCCGAGGTCGTTCTGGTACGCGTAGAGCACCCGGGTGACCGCGGTCTGGATGGTGGCCTCGTTGGAGACGCGTCGCGCGGCGTCGACGCTGCGCTCGCTCGAGCGCGTGGTGATGATCGTGATGGATCCGACGATGGCCGCGACGATGACCATCATGATGATGGCGGCGATCATCGCTGAAGCGCGCTCGCGCCCGATCGATGGTGCCGGTGCGTGGTTCGGTGACGCGGCCATCAGTAGCTGCACCCCGTCGCGTAGGCGTAGTCGCCGCCGGTCCTGCTCGTGATCTGGGCTGCGGTGCGCAGGCCCGCGTCGGCTGACTCGTTGCGCTCCGACGTGATGCCGGACAGGTCGATGGAGACGTTGGTGACGAGGTTGAGCTGCCCGGCGGAGAGGGTCCGGTTCGTCAGCTGCTGCGTGATGCACTTGGTGGGATCGGCGATGCCCTTCGCCGGCATTCCGGGGTAGTACCGGAGCGTGTAGCCGAACACCTTCGTCGACTTGAGGCTGCCTGCCTGGATCAGGTGCGTGCGAGTGCCTGCGCCCCCTCCGCACTGCTGCCAGGCGTTCGTGCCGGTCGCGAGGATCCGGTCGAGACCACCGGCGACCACCTGGAAGCCGACGCACTCGGACCCGCGGTTGGCTGCATCCACGTCGGCTCGGAACCACAGCTCGGTGGGCGTGGCCTTCGTGATGTCCTGGATGCACTTCACGTAGGCGAGCCCGCCACAGGAGGTGCGTGAGAGCGAAGTGCCCCCCTGGTCGGTGCGGAAGTAGATGAGCTCGCGCAGGTCCTCGCGCCGGCTGTCCCACTGGTCCATCGCGGGGGAGCGGGCCGCCGCGATGTCGTGGCGCATCACCTCCATCGCGTCGAGTGCCTGGCGCTGGGCCTTGCGATTGGTCATGGCGTCGCTGTTGCCACGACCGAGCCCGACGACGGCGTAGACCACGCCCGCGAACACGATGACGAGCAGGATCATCGCCACCACGAGCTCGATGAGCGTGAAGGCACCTTCGGCGCGCCGCGCCTGTCGCGTGGGCGTCAGCATGCCCTCGTGGCTCCCTCGGCGAGGCTGCCGGGTCGGTCGATGTTGCTGACGTAGCACTCGGGCTGCAGGGAGCCGTTGCGCCTGACCTTGACGACGAACGCGTAGGAGCCCGCCGTGACGGGACCGGGGCGGTAGTCGATGCTGGCGTTCGCGGTGGAGGCGGGACGAAGGCCGAATGCAACCTTGCCGTCCGTGATGGGCTCGAGCGCCCCCGGCTTGATGTACGCCTTCGCGCCATTGGCGATGTCGACGGGGGACGTGCCCTCGGGGTTCCAGTCGGTCGTTCCGGGAGCACGCGGCACGCGACCGCCGTGGTCGCGCTGGAACTGCTCAACGCCCTCACCGAGCGTGCGGGCCGCCGAGCGGGCCTGCACCAACGCCCCGTTGCGGTGGCTCGAGCCGCTGGACACCACCGCGATCGCCCCGATGATGCCGAGGATCAGCATCACCACGATCAGCTCGACGAGGCTGAACGCAGCCTCGCGCGGGGCGCGCGCAGGCACGCAGGGGAGCGGCTGCACGGGTCGGTGCGCCGTCCGGTGTGGGGCCGGTGGGGTGGGCAGGTCGGACATGTGGGTGGGCGTGCGCATGCCTCGTGGGGGGCGCGCACCTTCCTCCATCGGCATGGTCGTTCCGAAAGTTGACACCGGAACCTAGAATGCGTCCATGCCGCCGTTTCGCGTCCACAGCAGTTTCGAGCCCATGGGCGACCAGCCGACCGCGATCGCCGAACTCGTGGCCGGCGTGCAGCGCGGCGACCGGATGCAGACCCTGCTCGGGGCGACCGGCACCGGCAAGACCTTCACGATGGCCAAGCTCGTCGAGGCGGTGCAGCGGCCCACCCTCGTGCTGGCGCACAACAAGACACTGGCCGCGCAGCTGTGCAACGAATTCCGCGAGTTCTTCCCCGAGAACGCGGTGGAGTACTTCGTCTCCTACTACGACTACTACCAGCCCGAGGCCTACGTCCCCTCGAGCGACCTGTACATCGAGAAGGACTCGTCGGTCAACGACGACATCGACCGGCTGCGCCACGCGGCGACGAGCGCGCTGCTGGCCCGGCGCGACACGCTCGTGGTGGCGTCCGTGAGTTGCATCTTCGGCCTCGGTTCACCCGACACGTACCGCCGCAACTCGCTCATCCTCACGCAGGGGGAGGAGATGGACCGCGACGAGGTGCTGCGCAAGCTCATCGCGATCCAGTACCAGCGCAACGACGCGGTGCTCGCGCGCGGCAACTTCCGGGTGCGCGGCGACTCGCTCGAGGTGCAGCCCGCGTCGGAGGAGAACGCCTATCGCGTGCAGTTCTTCGGCGACGAGATCGAGAGCATCGTCCGCTTCGACCCGCTGCTCGGCGAGGTGAGTGCCGAGCTCGGTCACCTGGCCATCTACCCCGCGTCGCACTACGTCGCGGAGCAGGACCAGCTGGACGTGATCATCGAGGGCATCCGCAACGAGATGGTGCACCGGGTGCAGGAGCTGGACGAGGCCGGTAAGCTGCTCGAGAGCCACCGGCTGCAGCAGCGCACCGAGTACGACCTGGAGATGCTCCAGCACGTCGGCTTCTGCAACGGCATCGAGAACTACTCGCGCTGGTTCGACGGGCGCATGCCGGGCGAGCAGCCCAACACGCTGCTGAGCTTCTTCCCCGACGACTTCCTCATGCTCATGGACGAGAGCCACAACTCGATCCCGCAGGTGGGGGCGATGGCGGCGGGCGACCGCTCCCGCAAGGAGACGCTCGTCGACTTCGGGTTCCGACTGCCGAGCGCCATGGACAACCGGCCGCTGCGCTTCGACGAGTTCCTCGACACGATCGGCCAGGCGGTCTTCGTCTCGGCGACACCGGGACCGTTCGAGTTCGAGCACTCGGCGCACATCGCCGAGCAGGTCATCCGCCCGACGGGCCTCATCGACCCGCCGATCGAGATCCGCCCGACCGCGCACCAGATGGACAACCTCATGAACGAGGCGCGCGGGGTGGTCGACGGTGGGGCGCGCGTGCTGGTGACGACGCTGACCAAGAAGATGGCGGAGGACCTCACCGACTACCTGCTCGAGAGCGGGTTCAAGGTGCGCTACCTGCACTCGGAGATCGACACGCTCGAGCGCATCCAGGTCATCCGCGGGCTGCGGCTGGGCGAGTTCGACATCCTCGTCGGCGTCAACCTGCTTCGCGAGGGCCTGGACCTTCCCGAGGTCGAGCTCGTGGCCATCCTCGACGCGGACAAGGAGGGCTTCCTGCGCGGGCGCACGGCGCTCATCCAGACGATCGGGCGCGCGGCGCGCAACGTCAAGGGGCGCGTGCTCATGTACGCGGACCGCACCACGCGCTCCATGGCGGAGGCGATCGAGGAGACCGATCGACGGCGGGAGAAGCAGGTCGCCTACAACGAGCTGCACGGCATCACGGCGACGTCCGTGAACAAGGGTGTCAGTGACATCGCCGAATTCCTGTCGCTCGACACGTCGAGCGTGCAGATGGGCGTCGACACCAAGGGCAAGGGCATCCTCATGGGCACGAGCGCCGGCTCGGTCAAGCGCGGTGCGCTGGCCCGCACGACGGTGCCGGAGGGTCCGGGCGGCGGCGGCACCGGCGGGCGCGTGCGCAAGGCGGGCAACACGGCGATCAACACGATGAGCGACGAGGAGCGTCGCCGCACGATGATCGACCTCGAGGAGCGGATGATGGCCGCCGCCGAGGCCCTGCACTTCGAGGAGGCCGCGAAGCTGCGCGACGCGATCCGGAAGCTGGCGGCCGCCGGCGCGTGACGACGGCGCCTCGGGCTAGGGCCGCGCGATCGGGAGGCGCTGGGTCGCGGCGTACTGGACGATGCTCGTCAGCCCGGAGTCCGCGGACGGCCGGAGCCGGAACCCCGGGAACGGATCCAGCAGCGAGTGGCCGTGCGGCAGGCTGACCGACGCCCCGGTCGCGCGGAATTCGTCGCCGAACCGGCTGAGCATGCGCAGCGGCGCGATCTGCCCTCCGCCGTCGTCCAGGATGCCGATGGCAGTGCCCAGATGGCCGCTGAGCGTGCTGGCCTGCTGCGCGGGGGAGAGGCTGGTGTGCGCGAGCGGGCCGCCGTGCGTGAGGGGCGTGGCGTGGGCCAGGTCCGCCAGGAGCAGGGCCTCGCGACCGTGGTGGGTTCCCGTGCCGACGATCCTGAGCGTTGCTGGCAGTGCGTTCATGGTGGTCCCCCGGACGTGCGCTCCCCGGGGCGGGGAACGTTCGCCGGATCGTCGTACCGCAGGTCGCAGGTGCGACGCCGCACGTGTGCGCTGGACCACAGGCGGACGTCGAAGGGCGGTCAGTCGGGTCGCGAGGTGGCGTTCGACCAGACGCCCGCGAAGGGCAGGTGGAGCCGGCCTGCGGGCACGAGGGGCGCGAGCCCGAGTGACAGCACCACTGCGGTGATGGGTCCAGCCGCGCGAGCGCTGCGGGGTCGGTCGGCCGCGACGCCCCGGTCGCAGGGGGGCAGCCTCGCCGAGGCTGCGGTCCGGTAGGGGTCGAGGGCGGGTCCGAGGACCTCGAGCGTGACACGTACGGGGAGGCGTTCCATGCCTCCTGTATCCCGCGATCGACGGGACCGTGCAGTGCGCTGGCGCACTGGCCCGCGTGCGGCGCCGAGGGTCAGCGGCCTGCGACCCGGGCCCGCAGCATGGTCTCGTCGGTGATGACGAGGTGCTGGTCGTCGTCGGTCGTCACGATGCCGTGCCGCCGGAGCTCGACGAGCAGCTGGTTGACCGTCTCGCGGCGCGTGCCGATCAGCTCGGCCAGCTCGCCCTGGGCGAAGCGCTTGCCCAGCCGGCGCGACCCGTCCGCGCCCGTCTCGCCGTAGCGCGCGTCGAAGTCCAGCAGGAGGGAGGAGAAGCGGTCCTCGACCGACCAGTACGCGAGCTGCTGCGACATCGTGCGGGCCCGGACGAGCCCGTCGGCGAGCACGCGCGAGAGGTTGAGGCCGAGCTGGGGGTGGCGGTCCACGAGCGCCTCGAGCGTGGCGCGCTGCAGGACCGCGACCTCGCTCGCCTCGGTCGCCGTCGCCTCGAGCGGAGCGTCCAGCGCGTCGTCGCGCAGGTCTGCGCCCCAGACAGCGCCCGGGTCGAGCACGTCCACGGCGAGCACCTTGCCCGAGGGCGCGGTGGAGGAGAGGCGTACGCGGCCCGCCACCACGAGCAGCAGGCCGTCACCGGACCAGCTGGTGCCGGCCCCGGCGAGCGACTGGCCGCGACGCAGGCTGGTGCAGGTGCAGGCACGGGCGATCTCCCGCCGCGCCTCGTCGGAGAGGCCGACGAGGAGCGGGCTGCGAAGCGCCACGAGCGCGGCCTGGTGGCCCGCGACGGAGTGGCGGGAGCTGCCGCGCAGGGCGCGGGCGACGCGGTCGGCATCGGCGCGGGCCCCTGCGCGGCCGAACTCTGCAACGAGGCCGAGCATCGTGTCGGTGTGCACGTCACGACGGCGCGCGCGCATCTCCGTGCGCACGGCGGCGTGGTCCACGCGGGCCGCGTCGAGGACGAACCCGGCTGCGCGCCAGCGTGCGGCGCACGCGCGCAGCGCATCGGCGTCGTGTGCGTCGTGGGCCGCGAGCTCGGCTGCGCCGAGTTCGGCCCACGGGGAGGAGGACGTGGCGAGCACGCGCGCGAGGTCACCGACCAGGCGATCGCACCCGGTCCCCTCGACGGAGGCGTGGCGAGCGAGGAGCAGGGCGAGCCGACCAGCCGCGAGCGGTTCGGTCAGCCGCAGCGCACGGGCCGTG
>JAOPYS010000393.1 GCA_025964465.1 Thermoleophilia bacterium | reverse complement strand
GTCGAGGCGAGCCGCTCCCACTGCTCGGGGTTGCGGAAGAGCTGGGAGACGTTGATGGTGATCCGGTCCAGCAGCGCGTCGAGCTCCGCCGGGTCGGCGCGCACCATCGGCACGTACTGGTCGAGGTCCGCAGCGCCCAGCCGGGCCGCGAAGGAGCGGATCCTGCGCTCCATCTGGCGACGCTTGTACTGGTGCAGCTCGAGGCCGGCTGCCGTGCGCAGGAACTCCGCGAAGCGGTCGTAGTCGGACCCGGGCAGCGACGCCCCGGGCCGGCCGGGGGACGGCGCGGCGCTCACGCCGCGCGCTCCTCCAGGGCGAGCAGTGACTGCGCGTCGAGCAGCATCACGAGGCGGTCGTCGAGCGTCACCACCGAATCGATGTAGGTGCTGCCGGCGCCGGCGGGTGCGTCCTGCACCTGGTCGCTGCCGATGGTGCGCACCTCGTCGACGGACGTCACGACGAAGCCGAGCGTGGTGTCACCCTGCTCGAGTACGAGGATCTTGGCGGTCATGGGATCGACCTCGAGGGTCGAGCGGCCGAGCCGCGACCCGAGGTCGATGATCGGCACGATGCTGCCGCGCAGGTTGATGACGCCCCGCATCCAGGGGGTGGTGGAGGAGGTGGGCTGTGGCGCCGTGTAGCGGATGATCTCCTTCACGGATTCGATCCGGAAGGCGTACTCCACGCCGTCCACCGTGAGCGCCACGATCTGCATCGTCCGTTCGCCTGCGTCGTGCACTTCGTCCACCGATCGGTCGAGGGCCGTGCGACCCTTGCCCGGGGTCGCGTGCAACGCCATCGGCAGGCACCGGCGCGGGCTGAAGCGGTGCGCTCAGAGCGCGCGCATCACCCCGGTGACGATGCCGGCGACCTCGCAGTGCTCGGGCTCGAGCGGCGGGTAGGCGGGGTTCTCGCTGTGCAGCAGCACGCGCCCGTCGCGGCGCTCGAAACGCTTGCAGGTGGCGTCCGCGTCGTCCTCGACCAGGGCCACGACGATCTGCCCGTTGGACGCCTCCTTCTGGTGGCGCACCACGATCCAGTCGCCGTCGAGGATGCCCGCGCCCTCCATGCTGTCGCCGCGCACCTTGAGCACGAAGGAGTCGCCCGTACGCGTGAGCTGGCGCGGGACCGGGAGGTGCCCCTCGAGGTGCTGCTCGGCGAGGATCGGCGCACCCGCCGCCACGCGACCGAGCATCGGCAGCGACACGCTGGCGTCCGTGTCCGCGTCGGCGCTGCTCGACGGGCTCGCTGGCCCGCCGGTCGGCCCTGCCGCCTCCACCCCCGCTGCCTCGGCGTTGGGGCCCCAGCGCAGGGCGCGTGGCTTGGACGGGTCGCGTTCGACGATGCCCGCCCGCTCCAGCGCGCCGAGGTGCGAGTGCACGGTCGAACTCGACGCCAGGCCGAGCAGGGCGCCGATCTCCCGCACGGTCGGCGGGTAGCCGTGCTCCGCCCCGTAGCTGCGCAGCACGTCGAGGACGGCCTGCTGGCGGGTGGTCAGGTCGGGTGAGGTGACCGGTGCATCGAACATACGTTCCCATGGTAACCGATCGGGTCGGATGCTAACCTCCCCCGTGGCCTCGCATCGCGCGGGGCCATGCGGTTCCTGCGCACGTGGCGGAATTGGTAGACGCGCCAGCTTGAGGGGCTGGTGGCCGCAAGGTCGTGATGGTTCGAGTCCATTCGTGCGCATGCGATGACGGGGCGTCCTTCGGGGCGCCCCTCGTCTTCCGGGACGGAGGTTCGATGCGGACGTCGAACAGGTCCTCCATGGATGACGACCGCTCGCACCCCGTCGCTCCGGCCTCCGAGGGCGGGCTGCGCAACCCGGCGTTGGATGCCGCCGTCCGCGTCGGCGATCGGATGGACGGCGCCTGGCTCGCCCTGAGCGCGCTCCTGGTCGCTGTGTTCGTGCTGGCGAGCGCGATCGCTTCGCTCAGCGTCGACGGGGGTGTCTTCGGTTTCGTGACCGGCGATTCGCAGGATTCGTGGCAGCAGCGCCTGGCGCTCGGCGGCAGTGCGATGACCGGTGTACCGCCGATGCTGGCGATCGCATCCCTGCTGCTCGAGCGCGAGCGACGTCGTTGGGTCGCGCTCCTCGCACTCACGCTCTGGGTCGTCGCGCACGTCCTGATCGCCTACGCGCAGCAGGACGCAGCTGCAGGCTTCTCCACGCACTGACCATCGGTCCGGGCGGTGCGGGCCGTCTACGATGCTCGGGTGCGCTCCGCCTCCGACACCGACCGCGGCACGACCGATCGCCGGCTGCTCCTTCAGTTCGTGCTCGGCGGCGCCCTGGTGGCGCTGGCGATCGGCCTGGGGGCGACGTTCCTGCTGCGCGGCGCCGCGCGCGCCGAGGCTGAGCGGTCGGCGCGCCGCAGCACCGAGCTCGCCGCGCGTGGCATCGTCCAGCCCCAGCTCGGCGCCGAGCTGCTCGACGGGGACCCGTCGGCCCGCGCCGCACTCGATCGCTCCGTGCGCGCGCTGGTACTGGACTCGACGACGGTCCGCGTGAAGCTCTGGGCCGCCGACGGCACCGTCGTGTACTCGGACCAGCCGCGGCTCGTCGGCAAGCGCTTCCCGCTCGACGACGAGGAGCTCGAGGTGCTGCGCAACGGCGGCACGGTGAGCGAGATCACCAAGCTCGACCGCGAGGAGAACCGCGACGACCGATCATTTGGCCGGCTGCTCGAGGTGTACACGCAGGTGGAGGCGCCCGACGGCACGCCGCTGCTGTACGAGACGTACGTGCGCGACGCGGACGTCTCCCGGACGGGGCGCGCGCTCTGGACGCGCCTGCTGCCAACCGCGGTCGGGGCGCTGCTGCTGCTGGAGCTCGTGCAGATCCCGCTGGCCCTGCGCCTCGCGGGCCGGCTGCGCCGCCGCCGGCTCGAGCGCGAGCGCCTGCTGCAGGCCGCCGTCGACTCCGGTGACGTGGAGCGACGGCGCATCGCCCGCGACCTGCACGACGGCGTGGTGCAGCACCTCGCGGGCGTCGGGATGCACCTGCACGCCGCGTCGCTGGAGCGGTCCCGCGAGGACCCCGAGCGGGCAGGCACGCTGGAGGCCGCCGCCGGCGACGTGCGCCAGGCGATCCGCGAGCTGCGCACACTGCTCGTCGACATCTATCCACCGAACCTGCGCGAGCTCGGGCTGCAGCGCGCGCTCGAGGATCTCGTCAGCGAACTCACCGCCCGCGGCATCGAGCCGCAGCTGCGGTACGAGGTCGATGGCCCGGTCGACGCGAGCCGCGAACAGCTGCTCTACCGCGTGGCGCAGGAGGCCGTGCGCAACGCGGAGCGGCACTCGGGCGCCGGCACCCTGCAGCTCGAGGTGCGGTCCCACCCCGACGGCTCGGTGACCCTGCGCGTGTGCGACGACGGGGCCGGCTTCGACCCGGACGCCCCCGTGGGCGAGGGCCACGTCGGGCTCGTGCTGCTGCGCGACCTGGCGCTGTCTGCGGGCGGGCGACTGGTTGTCCGCTCGTCGGCCGGGCATGGTACGGACGTGTGCCTCGAGCTCGGACCCAGCGATGGATGACGCCGCTTCCGCGGAGCGCGCCACGACCGACGTGCGAGTGGTCGTGGTCGACGACCACGCCGTGGTGCGCGCGGGCATCCGGCGGCTGCTCACGGCCACGGACGGGATCGTGGTCGTCGGCGACGCAGCGGACGGGCACGCGGCCTGCGCCCTGGTCCGCGAACTGCAGCCCGACGTCGCGCTCATGGACCTGTCGATGCCGATCATGGACGGGGTCGAGGCGACCCGCACCATCACGGCGGAGACGCCCGGCACCGCGGTGCTCGTGCTGACCAGCTTCGCCGACCACGACGACGTGCTGCGCGCGCTCGACGCCGGTGCCTCCGGCTACATCCTCAAGGACTGCGACCCGGCCACCCTCGTCGGTGCCGTGCGCTCGGCCGCGGCGGGCAACGCACCGCTCGACGCCCGCGCAGCGCGCGCGCTCCTGCAGGACCGCCGTGCGCCCTCCCGGCCCGTGCTCTCCACCCGTGAGCGCGAGGTGCTCGAGGCGGTCGGGCGCGGCCTGCCCAACAAGCTCGTGGCGCGCGAGCTGGGCATCTCCGAGAAGACGGTGAAGGCGCACCTGACGCGCGTGTTCCAGGCGATCGGGGTCACCGACCGCACGCAGGCCGCGCTGTGGCTGCAGCGCAACGGCGCCGGCGACCGGGGCTGAACCCGGGTCACCGACGCCGTCGGGCGCATTGCTCGCTCAGCGGATCCAGGTCTTGCCGGGCTCCACGAGGTAGGTGATCTGGTCGGCGCCGTTGGTGAGGTCGAGCTTCACCCGGTCGCCGCCGGTGGTGCTGCTCTTGGCCGAGTAGCTCCAGCCGGGCGCGAGCACGATCGCCGCGAGGCTGAACACGCCGTTGTGGATCCGCACGGCGGCGCAGCCCACCGAGCCCGCGTAGTTGATGAGCACCTCCTCGGGGTTCGGCAGCGCGAGGAACACAGGATCGGCGCAGTAGTCGATCGGGTCGGCGGCAGGTGCCGGAGCGGGCGCCGGCTGCACCGGTGCCGGAGCGGGAGCGGGAGCCGGCGCGCTCGTGCCGCCACCCTTGGCCTGCGCACCGGGCACTGCAATTGCGAGGACGGCGAGCGACGCGACGAGCGTCGCGGTCATGCGGGTGTGGCGGGTCATCTGGAACTCCGGAGTCGACGGTAGGTGTCATCCGAAGTGTCGTCGCGCCCGGGTCCCGCGCGCTACGGGACATTGGTCCTACGACCGCGGCGGACCCGTCCGCTTCGGACGTACATCCGTCCCGCCTACCGGGACAGAGCTGCACCCCAGGGCCGAGGTGCACCGTCGATCCGCCACGAGTGCACATCTGCCCCGCCTACCGGGACAGAATCGCGCCTCAGGCCGGTGGCTGCGCGCCCGCGTCGTGGCCCGGGTGCGGCGGCAGGCCCGTTGCCGGGTCCACCCCGCCCGTGCCGCGCGACGCGTCGCTCGAGCGCACGACGCGCTTGGGCGGTGCGAGGCCGGCAGCCTCCTCCGCACGCATCTGCTCGATGATCTTCGCGGGCGTGATCGTGCCCGGTGCGCCCTCCGGCCCGGGGAACCAGCACGCCATCTGGTGGCCCGGGTCCCCGTCCTTCATCTCCAGCGGCGGCATCTGCTGCTTGCAGATCGACTGCGCCTTCCAGCAGCGCACGTGGAACGGGCACCCCGGCGGCGGGTTGGCCGGGCTCGGCACGTCCCCGCTCAGCACGATGCGGTCCTTGCGCCGCGCCACGCGCGGATCGGCCACGGGGATGGAGCTGAGCAGCGCCTGCGTGTACGGGTGCTGCGGATCCTCGTAGAGCTTGTCGGCCTCGGCCAGCTCCACGATCTTGCCGAGGTACATCACCGCCACGCGGTCGCTCACGTGCTTCACGACCGCCAGGTCGTGCGCGATGAACAGGTACGTCAGGTCGAACTCGGTCTGCAGGTCCTCGAGCAGGTTCATGACCTGCGCCTGGATCGACACGTCGAGCGCGGACACCGGCTCGTCGCAGATGATCAGCTTGGGCTGCAGCGCGAGCGCGCGCGCGATGCCGATGCGCTGGCGCTGGCCGCCCGAGAACTCGTGCGGGTACCGGTTGGTGAACGCGGGGTTGAGCCCGACGATGTCGAGCAGCTCCTTCACGCGCGCCTTGCGCGAGCCGCCGTCCCCGATCGAGTGGATCACGAGTGGCTCGGCGATGATGTTGCCGACCGTCATGCGCGGGTTGAGCGACGCGTACGGATCCTGGAAGACGATCTGCATGTCACGCCGCACGGGGCGCATCTGCGTGTTGGAGAGCCCGGTCAGCTCCTGCCCCTGGAAGACGACGCTGCCGCTCGTGGGCTTGTGCAGCTGCAGGATGGCGCGGCCGGTCGTCGACTTGCCGCAGCCCGACTCCCCCACCATGCCGAGCGTCTCGCCCGGCCACAGGTCGAAGCTGATGTCGTCCACGGCCTTCACCGCGCCGACCTGCTTCGCGAAGATCGCCCCCTTCTTGATGGGGAAGTGCTTCTTGAGGTTGCGCACCTGCAGGATGGGCGCTGCGTTGTAGTCAACGGTCATGTGCAAATCCCTCTTCTGACGTTCATCAGGCGATCCCTCCCTGGCGACGCGGCACGAGGCCGACCTCGGCGCGCTCGATCGCGGGGTGCCAGCACGCGGCGACGTGCTCCTCGTCACCGTCCACCGGCGCGATCAGCGGCGGGAATCGGTCCGTGCAGATCGCCGTGCGGTACTTGCAGCGCGGGTTGAAGCGGCAGCCGCTCGGGGGGTTGATGAGGTCCGGCGGCAGGCCGGGGATGCTCTCCAGCCGCTCGCCCTCCTCCATGTCCTCGAGCGACGGCAGCGAGCCCAGCAGCGCCTCGGTGTAGGGGTGCTGCGGGTGGTCGAAGATCTCGTCGGTCGGAGCGTGCTCGATGATGCGCCCCGCGTACATGACGGCGACGCGGTCGGCGACCTCGGCCACCACGCCCATGTCGTGGGTGATCATGATCACCGCGGTGCCGAACTCCTT
Organism: Thermoleophilia bacterium; assembly: GCA_025964465.1. GTDB lineage: Bacteria > Actinomycetota > Thermoleophilia > Gaiellales > SKUG01 > JAGQUL01. The sequence continues at coordinate 4,551 of JAOPYS010000393.1, read as the reverse complement.
CTGCAGGTCGGAGATGAGCGAGAGGATCTGCGCCTGGATCGTCACGTCCAGGGCCGTGGTGGGCTCGTCGCAGATGAGCACGCGCGGGTTGCACGCGAGCGCCATGGCGATCATCACCCGCTGGCGCATGCCGCCCGAGAACTGGTGCGGGTAGGCGTCGAGGCGCTCCTGCGCCGCGGGGATCTGCACCGCCTGCATCAGCTCGAGCGCGCGCGCCCGGGCCTGCTGCATCGTCATGCCCTTGTGGTGGATGAGGCCCTCGGTGAGCTGCGTGGAGATCTTCAGCACCGGGTTGAGCGACGTCATCGGGTCCTGGAAGATCATCGCGATCTCGTTGCCGCGCACGGCCTGCATCTCCTGCTCGGAGATCTGCGTCAGGTCGCGCCCGTCGTACAGGACCTGCCCGCCGGCGACGGTGCCCGGGGCCTTGATCAGGCGCATCACGCCGAGCGACGTCTGGCTCTTGCCGCAGCCCGACTCGCCGACGATGCCGAGCGTCTCGCCCTCGTCGACCCAGTACGACACGCCGTCGACGGCCTTCACCACGCCAGCGCGCGTCTGGTACTGGACTTTCAGGTCACGTACTTCCAATAGAGCCATGTCGCGCCTTCCCCTCGGGCGGGTCCCTCTCCACGATATCGGCAGTGGCAACCCGTTCCGTCACACCGTGCCCACTTTCGCCGGCCCGGCTCAGTGCACCTGCCCGCGCGGATCGAGCGCGTCGCGCACGCCGTCGGCGACGGCCACGGCGGCGAGCACCGTGATGGCGATCAGGCCGGCCGGGACCCACATCAGCCACGGCTGGACGTTGATGAACTTGTAGCCCTGCTCGGCGAGCTGGCCCCACGAGGTGTCGGGCGCCTGCACGCCGAGGCCCAGGAAGCTCAGGAACGCCTCGCCGAGGATGGCGTTGGGGATCTCGAGGAAGATCGAGACGACCATCACGCCGATCGCGTTGGGCATCACGTGCTTGGAGATGATCCGGCTCGCGGCCGCGCCGTTGGCGCGCGCCGACTCGATGTACTCGTTCTGCTTGAGGCTCAGCATCTGCCCCCGCATGATCCGCGCGGCGGTGAACCACGTGGTCAGCGTGAGCGCCGGCACCATGTACGCGATCGGCGGGGCGTTGTGGAACTTGTCCTGCAGCACGGTGGTGGTGATGATCGCGAACGGCAGGTACGGCAGGCCGTAGAGCGCGTCGAGCAGGCGCATCATCCCGTTGTCGATGCGGCCGCCGGCGTACCCGGAGATCGAGCCGTAGATCACCCCGATGGCGAGGATGACGATGGCGGTGGCCAGCGCGATCGACAGGGAGATGCGCGCGCCCAGCCACGACCGCTTCCACATGTCGCGCCCGGCCGGGTCGGTGCCGAACCAGTGCTTGGCGCTCGGGGCCTTGCTCGCGATCGAGTAGTCGATCTTCGACGACGACGCCCCGCCGAACATGGGGGCGAAGATCGCGAGCACGACGAAGATCACGATGACGACGAGCCCGACCATCGCGATGCGGTTGCGGCTGAAGCGGCGCAGCGCGTCCTGCAGCAGCGAACGCTGGTCCGATGCCGCACCGGCCGCGTTGGGGTCGAACTCGGCGAGGCGCTCGTTCCAGTGCCCGGCGAGGTCGCCCATCTCCGCCCGCGCCTGGTCGCGCAGGCCGGCGACCGCGGCGGCGATCGGCGGGTCGTCCAGCGGGTTCCCGCCGTGCGCGGTCTGGTCCCGGGGATCCACCGCGGGCGGTTCGTCGACGGACCCTCGCTCAGTCATGCGACACCCGCGGGTCGAGCCAGCCGACGATCACGTCGACGACGAGGTTCATCAGGATGATGATGACCGAGAGCAGCACGGTCGTGACGAGGATCAGCTTGTTGTCGAGCGGCTGGCCGAAGGCGGAGACGAACTCCCCGGCGATGCCGGGCACGTTCATGATCCGCTCGATCAGGAACGAGCCGGTGAGCACGAACCCGAAGAGCGGCCCGGCGTTGACGATGGTCGGGATGAGCGAGTTGCGCAGGGCGTGGCGCACCACCGTCGTGCGCCACGGGATGCCCTTGGAGCGCGCGGTGGTGACGTACTCCTGCTGGAGCGCCTCGAGCATGGAGGCGCGGACCAGGCGCGTGAAGTACGGCATGATCGAGAGCCCGAGCAGCAGGATGGGGCCGATGCGCAGCGACCACGTGTCCCAGCCGTAGTAGGGCGAGTACTTCACCCACAGCGTCGCGGTGACGAAGGTCGGCAGCGCGAAGGCCAGCGTGCTGAACAGCGTGATCGCGTAGTCGATCGGGCCGTTGGTGCGCAGCGCGCTCAACACGCCCAGGCCCGTCCCGACGAACGCGGCGAAGATGAACGCCATCGTGCCGAGCTTCATCGACACGGGCAGGCGGATCGCCACGATGTCGTCCCAGATGCGGAGCGCGCCCGGCTTGGTCGAGTTGCCGAGGTCGAACGTGACGAGGTCGCGCAGTTTCGTGGAGAAGCCCACGTGCGTCGGCACCAGGTCGCGCAGGAAGTGGACGTACTGGACCAGGAAGGAGTCGTTGAGCCCGTACAGCTCCCGCAGCGCCTTGACCTGCGAGGGCGAGTACTTGGGGTTGTTGAAGATGTCCTGCTCGTACGGGAGCTGCTTGACGAGCACGAACGTGATCAGCGTCGCGAGGAGCACGACGGGGATCGTCCACAGCGTCCGGCGGATGATGAAGCCCAGCATGGAACGATTCTCCCCGCGTATCGGCACCTTCACACCACGACAACGACGACGGGGGCCCCCGAAGGAGCCCCCGCACGATCGATGTCAGGTCTCTCAGTGCTTCGTGATCGAGACGTTCTCCCAGTAGATGATGCCGGAGGGGATGAACTCGAAGCCCTTCACCCACGGCTGCACCAGCGTCGAGTCCGCCTGCACGTAGAGCGGTGCGGCCGGCATGTCGCCGTCGGGGCCGGTCAGCTTCGCCTCGAGCTGCTTGTACAGCTCGTACCTGGCGTCGTTGTCCACGGTCTTGACGGCGTCGTCGTAGATCTTGTCGTACTCCTCCGACTTGTAGTTGGAGTTGTTGAGGCCGCCCTCGATGTTCGGGCTGTAGAACAGCTGGTACCAGTCCTGCGCGTCCAGGTAGTCCTGGATCCAGCCCTGGAGCATGAGGTCGACCTTCTTGCCCACCGGCGAGATGCCGATGCCGACGGTCGAGAACACGTCGCCGGCGGTCGGCTTGAGCTTCACCTTCACGCCCACCTCGGCCAGGTTGCTCTGGATCTGCTCCGCGATGCGCGGCGCGTTGCCCTGGTCGGCGGGGTAGTAGAGGTTGAGCTCCTTGCTCTCGTCCCAGTTCGCCTCGTCGAGCAGGTCCTTGGCCTTGGCGACGTCGGGAGTGCCGTCGGCCGAGACGAAGTCCTGGCCACCCTCACCCCACACGTCGGAGCCCGGGACCGCCGGCGGCACGATGATGCCGGTCGGCTTGTCGCCCTTCTTGGTGATGTTCTCGACGATGTCCTTGCGGTTGATCGCGAGGGCCAGGGCCTGTCGCACCTTGCGGTCCGAGAGCGCCGGGTTGGCGGTGTTCATGTACATGTACTGCGAACCGACCGTCTGGTTCGAGAGGAAGCGGTCGTCGGCCTTCCACTTGTCGATCTCCGCGGAGTCGAACATCGTGTTCTGGATGCCGGTGTCGAGGCGACCTCGCTCGAAGTCGGCCGCTGCGGTCGTGGACTCCTTGACCGTGCGCATCGTCAGCTTCTCGAGCTTCACCTTGTCCGCGTCGTAGTACTTGTCGTTCTTGACGTAGACGATGTCGCCGCCCGGCGTGTACTTCTGGATCTTGAACGGGCCGCTCACGACGGTGCTCGGGTCCTCGCCGTACTTGTCACCGAGCTTCTTGAGCTGGTCCTCGCGCAGCGGGTAGAAGATCTGGATCGTCAGCAGCTGCTCGAACCACGGCACGGGCTTGTTGAGCTTGATCTCGACCGTGTGGTCGTCCTTGGCGACGACACCGATCTGCTCGGGCGAGCCGTCGGTCGGCGTGTCGGAGCACTTGGCGATCTTCGCCTTGTCGCCGTCGGCGAGCGATTCGCAGGCACCGACCACGGAGGTCAGGAACCCGGCGAAGTAGGCGCCCGTCTTGGGGTCGAGCGCGTAGCGGACCGCCGCCACGAGGTCGTCCGCCACGATAGGCTTGCCGTCGCTCCAGTTGGCGTCGCTGCGCATCTTGATCGTGTAGGTGAGCCCGTCGTCGCTGATGTCGGGGGCCCCCGTCGCCAGCGCCGGCACGACCTTGTTGTCCTGGCCCTCGAGGCGGTACAGCCCCGCGAACTGGACGTAACCCTTCGTGTTGACCGCGTCGAGGTAGGACATGCCTGCCGGGATGAACTGGCCCGGCTCGGCCTCCTCGCTCATGTTCGCGACGAGCTCCTGCGCATCGGCGAGGTCGGAGCTGCCGCCCCCGCCGTTGCCGCCGCCTCCGCCGGAGCTGTTGTCACCGCACGCGGCGGCGATGAACGCAGCCATCACGCAGATGGCGAACGCGCTGATGAACCTCGAGAACCTCACGGACACGACGTACT
>JAOPYS010000363.1 GCA_025964465.1 Thermoleophilia bacterium | reverse complement strand
TCCTTGGCCGCTGCCGAGGCGCTCGGGAGCTGCACCTCGATGTCCATGGTGCGCAGGTCCTCGCCGAGCGCGACCATGTCACCCCTGGCGGCGCGCTTGACCTCGGCGAGCTCCTCGCCCGAGAAGTCGTCGAGGCTCGGGGGCGTTTCCTGCCCGCGGCTGCTGCCGGCGCGGCCACGACGGAGCATGCGCCGGAAGAGCAGCACGACGCCGCCGATCAGGATGAGCGGGAAGAGCAGGACACCGAGGCCGGGCCCGCCGGAACCGCCGCGGCTGCGGGAGCTGCCCCGGTCGCCCGCCTCGACGCGGTCGACGAAGTCGCCGAGCACGGCGGCCACACCCTCGTCGCCGTGCGCGTCGAACGCATCGGACGAGAGCCGCGTCGCCGCCACGCCATCGGTGCTGCCTGCGCGGAACTGCCCACCGACGACGCCAGCGTAGGTCGCTCGCGCCCCCTGCTGCTGTGCCAGCTCGCGCAGGAGCCCCACCGTCGTTCCGCCGCCCTCGCCGCGTGCATCCTTCGGGAGCACCGCGACGTAGACGGACTCGTTGCCGCGGCCGATGCGCTCCTCCAGTGCCTGCTCGTCCTTGCGCGACAACACGTCGCGCTCGGAGCTGTCGACGTAGACCGGGTCGTCCGCCCACGCCCGCACCACGTCCTCGACGTAGCCGTCGGCAGCGGCCGCCCCCGAGGGCGACGCCAACAGGGTCGTCGCCGCGAGCACCGCGACGGCGACCACGCGACCGCGGGTCCGCGCCTCCATCACCCGGGGACGAGCCCGTCCTCGGCCAGCAGCCCGGCGACGGTCTCGATCGTGGAGTCCGACGAGGGCAGCACGAAGTCCGACTCGCCGAGGAAGTCGTCCGCGCACGGGCTGCCACTGGTTCGGACCTGTCCGAGCAGCGCCTCGAGCGCGCTCGAGAAGGCGGCTTCGTCCCCGCCCTCGATCGCGGACGTCAGCTGCCCGTCGTGCTCGTTGAGGGAATCGAGTGCCGTCTCCGGCAGCTCGAACTGGCCCTCTCCCATGATGCGCACGATCATGACTGCTCTCCCGATGTCGTCGTTGCGGCTTCCAGCTGCGGTGTCTCGCCGCCCGTGCCGATCTCACCCTTGATGCGCGCCAGCTCGGCGTCGATGCCCTGCGTGGATGCGACGCGATCGAGCTCCGCCGCGATCGGGTCGCTCGACTGCGTGAGGTCCTCGAGGGCCCCCGATTCGAGCAGGCCGTCGAGCGCACCGGCGCGGGCCTGCATCTGCTGGGTGCGGTCCTCGGCGCGCTGCATCGCCAGGCCGACGTCGCCCATCTCCTCCGAGATGCCCGACACGGCTTCGGAGATCTTGGTCTGCGCCTCCGCGGCCGTGTAGGTCGCCTTGATCGTCTCCTTGCGCACGCGGAACGCCTCGACCTTGGCCTGCAGGCGGCGGGATGCGTCCTCGAGCTTCGCCTGCTCCGTGCTGAGCTGCGTGTGCTGGCGCTGCAGCTCGTCGAACTGGCCCTGCAGCCCCGCACGCCGGGTGAGCGCCTCGCGTGCGAGGTCCTCACGACCTGCGGCGACCGCCTGCTTGGCCTGACTCTCGAGGCGTTCGGCTGCCTGCTTGAGCGCCTCGCCCTGCAGCTCCAGGCGCTTGCGCGACGCGGCGACGTCAGTCAATCCGCGCCGGACCTGCTGGAGCAGCTCCTGCTGCCGCGTGTACGCGTAGTCGAGCGTCTCGCGCGGATCTTCCGCCTTGTCCATCGCGCGGTTCGCCTTCGACCGCAGCAGGGTGGAGAGTCGTTGTGACAGGCCCATGGGGCTCCTTCGTCGTGTCCTCGTCGGGTGGTGCTGCTGGCGCTACCCGGGCCTTCTTCGCTGAAACTCAGGCGAGCGCCCGTCACTTCCCGAGGCGCGCGGGTACGGGGGCGCCATGGCGCCGATCGACATCGACATGCTCATCGCCGAGCGCTACCGCGTCGTCGCGCCGCTCGGCGAGGGCGGCATGGCACGCGTCTTCGAGGCGCGCGACGAGCTACTGGACCGGCCGGTCGCGCTCAAGGTGCTGCGCGAGCGCTTCGCCGCCGACACCGCCTTCGCGGAGCGGTTCCGGCGGGAGGCCCGTGCGGTCGCGTCGCTGAACCACCCCAACGTGGTGCAGGTCTACGACTGCGGCGAGGGCACCGATGGTGGCCCGAGCTGGATCGCGATGGAGCTGATCGAGGGCGGCTCGCTTGCGGAGCTGGCCCGACACGACGCGCCCATGGACCACGCGCTCGCGACCTCGCTGGTGCGGCAGGCGGCGTGCGGACTGGGCTTTGCGCACGCGCGGGGGCTCGTGCACCGCGACGTGAAGCCGCACAACATGCTGCTGGACGGGCGCGGCGCGCTCAAGGTCACCGACTTCGGTATCGCGCGCACCGAAGACGCGGGCCAGACCCTGACCGAGGTCGGGACGGTCGTCGGCACCGCCCGCTACCTGTCGCCGGAGGCCGCGCGCGGCGAGCGGGTCGGGCCGGCCAGCGACGTATACGCGCTGGGGGTCGTGCTCTACGAGCTCGTGACGGGGCAGGCGCCGTTCCTCGGCTCGACGCCCGTGGAGGTCGCACTGCGCCAGGTGCAGGACGATCCGATCGCGCCGCACCGGCTCGCTCCCGGCATCGACCCGCGGCTTGAGCACGTCATCCTCCGGGCGCTGGACAAGGACCCGGCGCGGCGTCCAGCCAACGGCGACGAGTTCGCAGCTGCCCTCGATCGCGAGGACCTGCCCGCGACCGTCGTGACCCCGATCGCCGCCGCAGCCACCGTCCCGATCGGGCGCTCGGTCGGACGAGTGCATCGTTGGTCGCGGCGGCGGATCGCTGCGGTGGTCCTGGGCGCGCTCGCCGTGCTGCTCGTCGCGATCGTTGCGATCACGTCCGCCGACGATTCCGGTGGGAACGGGGGCAGCTCGGACAGCCCCGCCGCGAGCACCGCGACCGATCCGTCACCCGATCCGACGCCTGCGCCGGCCGCGGCGGTCACGACACCGGCGCCCGCACAGCCGAACGGGCCTGCCCCCGCCGCCACCCCGCCCGGTCACGGGAAGGGCAAGCACGCCGGGGGCAAGCCCGCCAAGGCTCACAAGTCCAAAGGTTGAGGCCCTAGAACGGGATGTCGTCGTCGTCCGCGGTCGGTGCGAGCGGCGTGAAGTCCGACGTGTCGGGCGTCACGCTGCCACCGGTCGGGGCGGGCGCCGCACCGCTGAGGCGCTGCTTGAGCGTGACCTCGCGGTTCTCGTACGGCGTGCCCGTCGCCGGGTTGACCTTGGCGGCGAGGGTGATCTTCTGCTCGAAGCTCACGCGCGTGCCCGCGAAGGCCGCCGCGTGCTGGCCCAGCTCGCTCAGCACGCCGTCGTAGCCGAGCACGTCGGTGATCTGCCACTTCACGTAGCGGACCTTGCCCTCGCTGATGCCGCCGTCGCGTCCGGTCAGGGGCGCCAGCTCGATGTCGCAGAACGTCGTGCGGCCGCTCGCCTCGCCGGTGTCGACCTGCAGCCGCAGCGACAGCTCCTGCTCGACCCACGGGCGGAAGCCGGAGCGCACCTCGGCGCTCACGACGACGCCCTCGTACTCGCCGGCCGGCAGCAGCCCACCGGGCTTGCGGTCGGTCTCGACGGCCTCCGGCTCGTTGGAGGGGGTGGCCTTCGCGAAGACCTCGTCAAGGGTGGTGGTCATGTTCTGTCGCCGTCCTTCTCGCGTCGCGCCCCCAGCCGTGGGGGCCGTCCTGCACCTGCTGGAGGGAACGTTACACGGCGGGGTCCCGGACTCGGGTAGCGATCAGCTACGCGCTCCGCTGCAACGCGCTCGGCCGCGGCGGCACAGACTGTCCTGGATGCCCCGTTTCCCTGACCCAGCCGTCATCTACGCTGCCCCTCCCCTCCCGCCGATTGCGGTCGAGGGGACGGACGCATGGATGCACGACCTGGTCGATGCGCACGCCTGCGTGCTCCAGCGGGTGGCGACAACGCAGGTCGGGCCCGACCTCGCCGACGACGTGGTGGCCGAGTCGTTCGCCACGGCCTGGCGGGATCGTGCCCGCTACCGGCCGGAGCTCGGAAGCGAGCGCAGCTGGCTGGTGGGCATCGTCCTCAACCGCTGTCGCGACATGGGGCGTGCACGGCGACGCTGGGAACGGCGCCAGCGCGACGAGGCCGAGCGCACCACCGCGGGCAGCACGCCCGACTTCTCCGGGGGTGCGGACGAACGGCTCGACGCCGCGTCGCTGCGCACCGCCGTGATGGGCGCCGTGCGGGCGCTCGACGAGCTGCCTCGCACCGTGCTCCTGCTCGTCGCGCTCGGCGAGCTCACGCCGGCGGAGGTGGCGGCGGCGCTCGACCTGCCGCCCGGCACTGTGCGAAGCCACCTCTCCCGGGCACGACGCTCAGTCGCGCAGACCCTGCAGGCAGGCTCGGAGGAGCTGACATGACGTACACAGACGACGCGTTGGACACCCTGGTGCGCGATGCCACGATCGCCGAATGGATGCCCGAGGACGACCGCGCCCGCATGCTGCTGCCCCGGTTGCACGCCGCACAGAACGCGCGCTCGGGAGCGCCCTCCGTCTCGACATCGCGGCGTCGCCCACGACGACGCTGGTCGTTCGTCGCGTCTCCGCTGGTTGCAGCCGCGATGCTGGCCGCCATCGCGCTGGCGCCTTGGGAGGACGGTGGCCGAGGCGGCCCGAGCCGACGGCAGGCCCCCGAGATCGGCGCGCCGGGCGCGACGGACCGACCGGCCGCCCCGTCCCGACGCTCCGTCGTGCTGCGCGCCATCCCCGGTATCGAGACCGCTTCGGCGCAGGAGGTCCTGACGCACGTCGCGGACACGATGCGCGACACGGGAACCGGACCATGGCTGTACCTGCGACGCTCGTACTGGAACGCTGCGTGGGGCAACTACTCCCTGACCTGCGGCGGGAGCGTGACCCTGCGCACATGTACGTGGAAGGACGAGAAGACGGGAGCGAAGACGACAACGCGGCCCGACTTTCCCGTCGTGCGAAACACGATCTGGGAGCGGTGGTCCGATGGGGCTCACGAACTGGGTCGGTCCCAGTACAGCGGGCCGGTCATGCGTCCGTGTGATGCGAAGCCCTCACCCGCCGACCAGTGCCTCGGCAACACCGGCATCTGGTTGCGCGGCAGGACGAGGTCCAGCTTCCCCAGCGACCCAGCGCTTGGCGCGGCGGAGCTGAACCGCCTCGTCGGCATCCGCAACCGGATGGTGGCGGGCGCCGCCGCACGCACCGGTCGCTATGCGCCGAACTCGATCTCCGCCACCGAGATCGGCTTCTGGCTGCTCACCGAGCCGGTCTACGACGCGCAGGGTCGGGCCGGCATCATCCGGGTGCTCGCGAACTGGCCGGGGGCGCGCAACCTCGGACCGAAACTCGACCACCTCGGGCGACGGGGGGTCGAGATCGAGGTGCCGACCTACCACCGGTACGGGGGCAACCAGGCGAAGGCAGGGTTCACTGGCACCTTCCACGCCATCTTCGACGTGCGCCACGGGCAGCTGCTCGAGTACACGCAGACGAACAGTCGCGAGGCCGACCTCGGCCCGGATGAAGGCTGGATCTCCATCGACGAGCAGACGCGCCAGCAGGCTCCGACCGCCACGGACGAGACGGTGCAGCAGGTCAAGCGGTAGTTCGCGTTTTCGTCCTGAATTCGTGGGCCATACCTTGGGGACCCCTGCGATGGAGCCCTGCGCGTGACGCGACCCCACCCGATCGACGCACTGTCGAAGCTCAACGACGAGCAACGCGCGATCGTGCGCCTGACCGCGGACGCGGCGCGGCGGGCGCGGGCGGTCGACGAGGCGCGCGTGCACGGCCCGGTGCGCGTGCCGTCGTACTGGGGCACCGGGTTCGGCGGGCGGATCGTGCCGCAGTCCAACGCGTTCGTGTCGACGGCGTGGCTGCGCCTGTCGCGGATGGCGCTGCCGGAGCTGCCGCTCGCCGATGCGCTGCTCGCCTCCCGGTCGCTGCTCGACGACCGCCCCCCGCCGTTCGCGGTCGGCGGCACGCTCGTCGACCTGGGGGAGCGGGCCCGCGCCCACGAGCTCGCGACGTGGCGCGACGCGGACCGGGCGTCGGTGCACGCACACCCGATGTCGTCCGCCGCGCTCGCACCGGGCGCGCCGATCGCGGTGGTCACCGCGAGCACGGGCGAGGGTCGCGCTCGCCGCGACTCGACGCACGTCGTCCGGGCGGGGGCGCTGCACGCTGCCGGGTTCGAGACCGTCGACGCGGCGCGCGAGCACGCACACGGCCTGCTCACGACCGGCGCGGCGACCTCGCACCTCGCCATCGTCACCGCACCCGGCGGCGCGAGCTTCGGGGTCGCGGCGGTGGCCCTGCCGCCCGCGCTCGAGGGCGCGGCGAGCGACCCGCTGGTGGGCAGCATCGCCGGCACGGGCACGACGCTCGGCTGGCGCCCGGCCACCCGCGCGCTGCGGGCGATCGTCGCGCTCGACGGCACCCGCTGGATGTGACGGCGCCATCGGCCGTTCGGGCCCTGTGCGCGGTGCGGCGCCGATCGGGGTACGAGGGGGCATGGACCGCGACGACCTCCTCCTCCAACGCGTACAGCCGGCCCTCGTCGGGCTGATCGACGGATCGCTCTCGACCATCGCACCGATCTTCTCGGTGGCGATCGTGTCGGGTGACCCGCACTACGCCTTCATCGCCGGGCTGGCAACCTCCATCGCCGCGGCGATCAGCATGGCCTACAGCGAGGGCCTGTCCGACACGGGCGAGGACACAGGGCGCGGCAACCCCGTCCACCGCGGGCTGATCACCGGCGCGGGGACGTTCGTGGGCGGCATCCTGCACACGCTGCCCTTCCTCATCTCCGACTACCACGCGGCGCTCGTCACGGCCTTCATCGTGGTGGGGATGGAGATGATCGTCCTGGCTGCGCTGCGATGGCGCTTCTTCCGCACGAGCTTCACCACGTCGCTGGCCCACGTCGCGGTGGCGGGCGCGCTCATCACGGGCGTCAGCGTGGTGCTCGGCGCCTCGGGCTGACCGCGGCGGTCAGGCGCAGGGCGCGACGCACGTGATGCGGCTGTAGATCGACGCGCTCTCGCGCCCGGCGCCGTCGCGCACCTGGACGTAGACGCCGCGCTTGTTCGCGCCGGCGTTGAGCTGCCACGTGATCGTCGGGGCGAAGGCGCGCCACGCCTGCCACGTGCCGTCCTCGTTGGCGAGGCGCACCTGCGTGACCGCGACGTCGTCGGTGGCGTCGATGCGGACGGTGATCAGTCGGGTCGTGGTCTGCGCCGGGATGGTGACGGCGCGAAGGACGGGCGCGGCGTTCGGGCCCGGAGCCGGCGCCGGGACAGGGACCGGGACCGGGACGGGAGCGGGGGCGGGGGCCGGCGCGGGTG